>CBFGJU010000153.1:0-3090 GCA_965649155.1 Caldifarciminota bacterium
CAATCAAGGCATCCCCTTCTCGCCTGATGTCAAGGCAACGCCCTATGGGCGCCTCGTATCGGTGTAGCCAGAGAACAACCGGGTTCCGAAGGAAGTTTTCCAGCATCCAACCAGAGACCTCAACTATGTCCCCGTCCCTGTCCTCGGAAGAATTTGAAATGACGGCCTCCACGGCCCTCTCGTTCTCGTGAACCCCTCTGGTGAAACCGGTCTTTACTACCAGCATTTTGCCTCCATCTGTGTGTAATAGTGCGCGGGAGGGTCGCGCGGTTCTTGAAAATATTGTCGCACCTCAGAATCAGTTAAAAGGGTGGTTACAGGGCTATGATCCCAATGTCTACTATTACTATGCGACCAAGAACCCGAACATCGGAACAGAGACAGGAGGTTTATTTCGTGGTGGCGAGCGAAGAGAACGCCGGGCTGGCTACTATCCCTTTCTCTCTCCCGTTGTAATGGCTATCTTTGACCCAACGATATACTCGGTCTCTATGGTGGCGAATCCGGCCTTCTCCATGAGATAATGCAAAAGCCACGGAGACCAAATCCTGAGCTTTACCTGGAATCCGCGGGGTTCCGAGGGGCCGAGATATAGCCTGCGCGCGAAGCCCTCAAGGGTGTTTAGCTCGGTGTGATAGGATATAAGGAAGCCGGATTCAGCCTCTTCAACAAGGACATCCTTGTATCCCTGATAGAGAAGCCCGACCCAGTCAAGGTAGTGGATCATGAGCCAGCCGCCGGGCCGCAGGACCCTGTAACACTCCGCGAGTATCCCCTCCATCTCCTTCATGTCCCAGTGAGGCAGGGGATTGGAGAGCATAGCGACCCCGTCAAAACTGCCATCCGGGAAATCCAGGTTCCTTATGTCCATTAGCCTGAATTCCGCGGGAAGTCCGGAGTCCTGGGCAAATTTTCTGGCTTTGACGATGTAGTCCTCCTGGATGTCAATGCCAATAACCTTCTCATATCCGCCGGCCACCAGAGCGGCCGACGAGACGCCCATTCCGCAACCGACATCAAGCGCGACGCCTCCTTCGGGTTCAAGGTATTCCTCCACCAGGTCAGCCAGGAGGTTTATCCGCCTCTTGCCCTCCTTTGAAAGAGGGTCATATATCTCGTCATAGAAGCAGTAGTGGCGTTTTATTCCCGCGTCCAGTTCCATGTCAGGCCCCCATATGAAAGAAAGGATTAACAGCCTCGTAGTCCTCAAAATGCAGTGCTATGTCCCTCTCGGCCTCAAGGATGTGAAAGTGGGCCCGCTCCATCAGGGCCAGATACTCCAGGAGAGCCTTCTCCTCACCCGCGAGGAGATTTGACATATCCCTGTAGAACTCCTCCGCGGCCTGTTCGGCCTCCATGGCCTCGGCAAGGAGTTCGGAAATGGGGGTTTTCTCACCAGGAACATAACGGGGCGATGGAACCGGGCTGGTTTCCGGGACAACCGGCTCCTGGCCGAACTTGTCCCTGTAGAACCCCACGAGGAATCTCTCGTGTTTCTCCTCCTCGCCGGCCAGGAAAACGAGGCGCTCCTTCAGGAGCAGGTTTTTGACCGCATTAGCGAGTCCCTCGTAAAATTCCCTTGCCCCTATCTCGGATCTGATGGCCTGACCCAGGAGAATCTTGATGTCATCGGTCATAGATTCATATTCTAACTCACACTCTCGTGCCCGGACAAGCCTTCATTCAACCAGGTGATAATCAACCAGCTCGGTGTTCATGGTTGAGTCCCCTGGGTCCTGGTTGTAGACAGTCCCAACGCCCATGGCTATCCAGGAATAGTTGATGTGAGTGTTTATGGGCGTGCCGTTGAGGGAAACCGTCAGGCTGTCCAGGAGCTTGTAGCAACCAGAAAACGAACCCGCCGGGACAGTCACATCCTCAACCGCCAGGACCCTCGCCAGGGCCACAAAGTTCATGTCGTATCCGGGCATTATGGTCGTGTCATAGGTGAATATCGTCCATGTGTCGCCCACTGCCATGGTTTCTTTTGTCCTGCCGTGGATGGTGAAGGAGAACGACTCCATCGTGGTGTTGTAGATGTAGTGCAGGAATCCATCCGCGTAGTAGAGTATCATGGTATCGGTGGCCTTGTCCGGGGTTATGTACTCGGCTATGAAAGCGTTGTGCCCCTCGTAGACCGTGTCATCCACTATCCGGGTGGTGTCCCAGGATGTCGTGTCGTATTCGCCAACATAGAACCACCAGTTGCCTATTGCCAGGGGATAAGGTTGGCCGCCAGCCGGAGGGGGATTATCCTCTCCTCCGCCACAACTCATGCTGTAGATCAGAGCCAACACAGCCAGGGTTATGAAATGCCTTTTCATAGTGATCAACCTCCGCTATTGCCGAAAGTATAAGCCTGGCTGATGAATGAATTCAAACTTGAACCGGCGGGGAGGGTTTCATTAGGATAATGAAGCTTGCGAACACGCGATCTCGCCAAGGTATTCGCCATCTCGGTGGTTTTCAGGACAGTCCTGGTTCTGCCGGCACTCGTTGATCCCTCGGTCGCGCTCGGCCCTCCTTATCTGGACACCCACGAGTATTATGCCCTCGGACAGAGCGTAGCGCGCGGCCTTTACGAGATAGGCGGAACCGACTGGATAGTCAGGCCGCCAGGGTATCCGGCGTTCCTCGCCGCGGTGGACATCACCCTTGGCACTGACCCGAGACTGGCGGTGGGCCTCCAGGTTCTCCTGGGCGGAGTCGTCGCTATTCTGGTAGCACTCTGGGCCGCGGGAACATCGGGAAGGACTGCTGGGTTGGCCTCCGGAATCTTCGCGGGCCTGGCGCCGGTCACCGGACTCCTGTCGGGATTCCTCCTGAGCGAGGCTCTTTTCGTCACCACGATTGCCATGGGCCTCTTTTTTTTCAGGAAAAGGCCCGCGCTGTCGGGTTTCATCCTGGGACTCTCGGCACTTGTGAAGCCAACGGGGGTTTATGTTGCCGCGACCGCAGGGGCATTTCACCTCGTTCGTAGGGACTGGACCAGGGCTGGACTCCTTATCGTAGCGTTCCTCCTGCCAGTTCTGCCGTGGCTCGCAAGGAACCGGGTGGTCAACGGCAAAGCCATTCTCTCAACCCAGCACG
>CBFGJU010000154.1:0-3083 GCA_965649155.1 Caldifarciminota bacterium
ATTCACGAGGGGAGGGGATTGAGGTGCTCTTGTGCCCCTATACGGGTGGAATCCGGCCAGGGCCACGCATTATAATTTGTCTCTTAGGGAAGGAACGCGCCGTGAATGAGATTATTCTCTTAGCCTACATAGCTGTTCTGAGCTTTTTGGTGGCCTTTTCGTTCAGAGCTTTCTGGCTATACCACCTCTACAAGAAACACAGGGGGTCATGGCGCACCAAGACACCCGAACAGGCAGGAGAGTGGCCCAGGGTTTGCGTTCAACTCCCCATGTATAACGAGTATGCCGTGGCCGAAAGGATCATAAAGGCCGCGGCCGCGCTGGATTATCCGGCGGATAGGCTGGAAATACAGGTGCTTGATGACTCCGATGATGATACAGCTGACCTGGTCAAGGAGGTGGTCTCAGATATAGCGGCCAGGGGCGTGAACATAAAGCTCGTTCGGAGGGGTTCCCGCGAGGGATACAAGGCCGGCGCGCTGAAATACGGCCTCTCGTTGTCCGACGCCGAGCTGTTCGCGGTGTTTGACGCGGACTTCATCCCGCCGAGGGATTTTCTCAGGAAGACGGTTCCGCATTTCCAGAACCCGGAGATAGGCGCTGTCCAGACCAGGTGGGGCTACATGAACGATGTTTCATCGCCTTTCGCCATGCTCCAGGCCGTCGTCCTGGACGGGCATTTCGTGGTTGAGCAGTTCGTCAGGAACCGAGAGGGGCTTTTCATGATATTCAACGGCACCGGCGGGGTCTGGAGGGCTGAGGCCATAAAAGATGCTGGGGGATGGGAATCCGACACCATAACCGAGGATGCTGACCTCTCATACAGGGCCCAGCTGGCTGGATACAGGATACTTTATCTCCCGGATGTTGTTTGTCCGTCTGAACTGCCGATGGATGTTAACGCGCTCAAAACCCAGCAGAGGAGGTGGACAAAGGGCGGGGTCCAGACAATGCGCAAGATACTCCCGCGGGTCGCGGCCGCTAGGCTACCCCTCAAGGTAAAACTGGAGGCCTTTTTCCATCTTTCGGGAAACCTCGCCTACCCGGCAATGCTCATCCTGGCAAGTCTCACGCTCCCGGTTCTCCTCATAAAGACCTTTTCCAATGTCTACAGCTGGTATTTCGCCATAGCAGGGTGTTTCATAGTCGGAGCATTCGGTTTTCCCCTCCTTTACCTGACGGCTCTGCGTGATGTCTATCCAGACTGGACCAGGAGGGCCTGGTTTATACCCTTCATGATGTCCCTGGCAATGGGAATCTCGCTCAACAACGCGATCGCGGCGATTGAGGGTCTGTTCAAAAACGGAGGGGTTTTCGCGAGGACACCAAAGTGGGGAACCAGCAACTCCAGCCTCTACAGGCTCGCGGAGCGCAGGAGCCAGGCCATTTGCGAGATCATCCTGGGCATATACATGCTCGCAACCTACATGTATTGCATAACAACGGCCCAGTTGATCCTGGTGCCTTTTGTCGGGCTATACGCCATCGGATTCCTGGCGACCGGCTTCCAGTCCTATCTATCAACGCGCCGGGCCGAGGCTGTGGTCCACGAGAAGCTCATGGCAATTCATCATACAGGAGAAAAAAGATGATCAACCTCACAAACATCCTTTTGGCGCAACAGCAGGGCGGCGGAGGCGGAGGAACCACTGGCGGCGCTGGGAACCTGCTTTCGCTGATACTGCCCTTTGTCATCCTGATAGCGGTCTTCTACTTCTTCATCATACTTCCCCAGTCCAGGGAGAAGAAGAAGCGCCAGAAAATGCTTGAAGCCATGAAGAAAGGGGACACCGTGACCACCTCCGGCGGCCTCATCGGCGTCATACAGAAGATAGAGGATGATGTAGTAACCCTGAAGGTCTCCGAGGGGACGAACCTGAGGGTAGAAAAATGGGCCGTGACTCGGGTCCACGGCGAGCAATAGGCGCCGCGGAGAAGAAAAAACAGCCAATCGCTGACACCGGGGGAAAAAGCAAAAAATCCCCGCGCGACGCTGGCAAAAAACGCCTGTGCGTTCAAAAGGAAGGGGAACGCGGCCTCTCAACTGCTGAAAAGGAGACCGTCACCCAACCGGTCGTCCGAAGGATAAGGTATTACGGCGATCCGGTCCTCAGGACTCCGGCCAAGCAGATAGTGAGCGTAACCCCGGCCCTCCTATCCTTTGTCGGGGATATGATCGCCACGCTCATGGAGGCTGACGGGCTTGGCCTCGCGGCCCAGCAGGTAGGGGAACCGGTGGCGGTGGCGGTCCTGAACTTGGGAGGTTTTGAGGTTGTTGACGAAAAACTTCTCTCCGATGGCGAAATGCTGGTCCTTCTGAATCCGGAGATAGCAGAGGAGGATGGCCAGCAAACAGACGAGGAGGGTTGCCTTTCCTTTCCGGGCCTTTACATTCAACTGACCAGGCCGGAGAGGGTCGTGGCTACTGGCCAGAGGCTGATCGGAGAGAAAGGCAACCCGGTTGAGATAGAGGCAAGAGGGCTTTTCGCCAGGGCGCTTTGCCACGAGATAGACCACCTCCGGGGCAAGCTGATAATAGACCGGCTTTCGCCTTTCGCGCGGGTCAGGGCACTTACCCAGTGGAGGCTGAAGCTCGCTGAGGCCATCAGGGATAACGAGCAGACCGAATAATAAAGCCGACAGACAGATCCCTCCGGCCCGCGATCACCCGAACCCATTTTGAGCCTCTCCCAGAACATTAATCCGGAGGCCGCGAGGAACCGAAATTCCATCCGGTTAGCCCTGGCTCTTTGTAGCCATGTGCTCGCGAGGTGCGCAAAGATCCCCCTACCCATGTAAAAGATGATTGCGGGACAGGATCAAACCACTGCTTGAAATTTTATCATCCGGAGCTCTAGAATTTCCCCGTTCCCCGGAAACGCGGTTTCCGGGGTTGAGTTTATACAGGAATAAAAGAGAGCTCTTTTGATAAGGAGGCTAGATATATGAAGAAGCTGACGGGCGCACTGGTCATCCTCACAGCAGTCGTGATGGTGACCGGTTGCAACAAGGAAAAGACCGACGATGATCTGATACGGGAAGCGGTCATGAACTCGGACTACTTCGGTTCAAGGACCGTTGAA
>CBFGJU010000155.1:0-10739 GCA_965649155.1 Caldifarciminota bacterium
CAGGCCCCGTGCCTGGCCAGGGGCAAGGCTAGCCCCGTTCCCACAACCCCTTCAGGAGAGGGTTTCTGATTCATGCAGGATCTGGGTTACAATGCCCTATTTCAGCTTTCCAGGCGGGCGAGGTATGAGGTGTGGGAACCTGACAAATACGACCTGAACGAGGCGATGGGGGCTTTTAGCCTGGTAATGGAAACATTTTTCAGCACCTTCCCCGATCTCAGGAGAATATATCCCGAATAGGTGACGGACCTATTCTCACTACCTCAGAAACTCGTAGATCTCCCTGGCCAGCTTCTTTCCTATGCCGGGAACCTTTTCAATCTCCGCGAGGGATGCTCCCCGTAGCCTCTCAGGGGAACCAAAATACCTGATGAGCGCCTTTTTTCTTCCCGGACCTATACCTGTAATCCCATCCAGGACTGATTCCGCGCCCTTCTTTCCTCTCAATGTCCTGTGATAGCTTACAGCGAACCTGTGGGCCTCGTCCCTTATCCGCTTGAGAAGGAGGAGAGCCTTTGATCTCCCTGGAAGGATTATGTGTCCTCCGTCTGGCAGGTATATCTCCTCGTATCTCTTCGCGAGCGCGGCCGCAGGAACCCTCACGCCCAGCTCCTCCATTGCCTCAAGCCCGGCGCGGAGCTGGCCTGGCCCGCCGTCTATCAGGATGGCATCCGGAAGCCCCCCCTTCTCCTCAACGAGCCTCCTGATGCGCCTTGAGATCACCTCTTTCATGGCCGCGTAGTCGTCCGAGGGCCCGGCTGTCCTGATCCTGAACCTCCTGTAGAGGCTTTTTGCCGGCTTTCCACCCACGAATACCACGCACGAGGCAACGGTTTCCCTGCCTGAGGTGTGCGATATGTCAAACGCCTCAATCCGTTCTATCTCGCTCGTTCCCATGATCTCAGCGAGTTCCCTTAATCCAGGATGGCCGGGCCTCGCGGTTTTCTCCATTGCCCTCGCGAGGTGCTCCTCCGCGGCTATGGACGCTATCTCAACGAATCTCCTGTCGTTCCTGCCTGGCTTTGTTATTCGTATACTCCGGCCCGCTCTTTTGGAGAAGGCTTCCTCCATGAGATCCCGCTCATCAGGCACGGGAACGCACGCGAGCTTTTCCGCGTTCACGGGCCTTGATGTGTAGTAGTCCTTCAGGAAAGCGGCCATTATCTCAGTGGGTTCCGCGTCTGTTGGGGTCTCCATGATAAATCGCTCCTCCACGCCTGGCCTCCCCTCCCGTAGCGCAATGAGCGCGACAGCGGCAATGTTGCCCCCGGCCTTCACCACCACGATGTCCCTTGACTCGCGGCCCTCGCCGAAGCCTGCCGGCGCGGCAAGGGTCTTTCTGAGCGCCAACAACCTGTCTCTGAGTATCGCGGCGGTCTCAAATCTGAGATCCGCGGCCGCTTTTTCCATCGCGGACTCAAGCTCGGACTCCGCGTCTCGCGTTTTTCCGGAGAGGAGATCCGCGGCTCCCTTTATGTAGCTCGCATAGACATCCGGGTCAACCTCTTTTTCGCACGGGCCAGGGCACCTCCCCATATGATAGTATAGACAGAGTTTGGCCCTCGTTGATGGCAATGAATGGTTGCACGGCCTTATGGGAAACAGGCTTCTTATTGCTTGAATGGTTCTGCGGGCCGCGGCCGCGTCCGGATAGGGTCCGAAATACAGCGAGCCATCCTCAGTGAGCTTCCTCGTCGGGAATATCCGCGGCCACGGCTCCTTGATCGTTATCTTTATGTAAGGATAATATTCCCCACCTGCGAGACGTATGTTGAACCGAGGTTTCTGAAACCTCACCAGAGAGGACTCGGTAAAGAGCGCCTCTGCCTCCGAACCCGTCACCAGCCACTCAAGGCTCGCGGCCCTTCTGAGCATCGCCCTCGCCCTTGGGTTGTCCGATGTTAGATATGAAGAGAGCCTGGCCGCGATGTCCCTCGCCTTGCCAACATAGAGATAAGCCCCCCTCCTGTCCCTGAAAATGTAGACCCCTGGCGCGCGAGGCGCGTTCCCTATTAGAGTTCTGAGTGCATTCTTAGTCAAGGCATTTTATTATAAAGAAACCAGGTGGATGTTCTCACTGATCATTCATATCTGTATGGACATTTCAGGAAACATGACGGGATATTGTTTTGCCTGGCGCACGAGAACCTCATCAATCTTCGGCGGAGCAGTCAAAACGGGCGGCCCTTTCCCGGAGTCTGAGGATCGGATCGGCTCCGGGTAGGCCGCCCATACTCTTCCATTATTTCACGCTCACGGCTATAGCCCTCCTCGCGAGGTCCTCTGAGTCCGGACACCTACCCCTTCTGTAGCCGAATTGCCTGTCGCAAGCGGACATGACTTTCTGAGGCCAGAAGTCTGTTTCCACACTGAACCCCGTTTCTTCCAGTCGTTCCGCGACCTCGTCCCTGTCATCCCCTGCTACGAGAAGAACCTCCGGACACGCTGGCTGGCAGTAGTTAGGCGTCTCGGGGATTTCGCCCACTCTAGCGCGGCCGAGCGTTTCCGATAGGCTTTTCCTGGCCCTCATTCCGGATATGCGGAGTTCCTTTATTGATTCCGTGTCCAAGAAGTTGCCTTCCGCGCTTTTTGCGTGCATTGAAACTATCCGAAGGAGATCCGGATTCCCCGATACCACGAACGAGCAGTCTCTTGAGGAGATCACCCCTGCTGATCCGCAGGTTCCGGGGCTGATCCAGGCAGAGCGTGATGTGCTCCAGACCCTTGATCCCAGAGCGCACCTGGCGTCATCCACGAGGATAAGACCGTGTTCGGCCGCGAATTCCTCCACCTCGTCCACGAATGGCGAGAAACCGAACGGATGCGTCATCACGATGCCCCGTAGCGTCCAGCCCCTTCTCTTGTGGACCCACTGGCCGTTTTCCCTGCGATATTCGCTTTCTATCTTGCGTGTGAGGTTTCCGCGGTTCAGGACGATGTCAGGACCTACATCAACATAGGAAGGCCTCGCTCCAACGCTTGCCACATCCGGACCGGGCGTGTTTTTTCCGAACGCGGGGACCAGGACCTCGCAGGCCGGGCCAAACCCCAGTCCGAACAAGACCGCCCTCATCGCCACCGAGGCATCCACTACGGGCAGAGCGTTTTCCGCACCCAGAACATCAGCGATTGAGGGTTCTTCAATTTGTCCGGCAGTCCTGGCTTTTGCCGCGAGCATTCCCAAATTGCTCCTGTTCCATTCCATTTTCCACCTCCGAAACTTTTTATTTTTTCTCCCCGATATTATAAACCTATCAGTGGTGAACGATCAAGGCCCTTTTTTTGACAAAAACCGGGATTTCACGATGTGATAAGGCAAATGATTATTCCGACTCCCCAAGCCCTATGACCCTGACCCCCTGGGCCGCGAGCGCGGCGGTTGCGACTCCCATGCCATGGCAAAGCCCGTTTCCTGTCCAGACAAGGCTCACGCCGCAGGATGGGCTTTTTTCAACCAGGTATGCCTCCGCTATGCCCAATCTGGCCGCTATCATGGCAGTCTCGCGCGCCCCCCTGACAAAACCCTCTGTCACATCCATGCCTTCCTCGTTCACAACCCTTGCCTTTCCCGAGAGCACATCACGGCCATCGCCTCCGTGTATCCGGGCCCGCGGCCGCGGGGTCGGGAATCCCCCCATCTGTTCCGGGCAGACCGGAACCGGTATCAGATCAAACGGCAGTTGTTCAATGAGCTCTGGCTTTCCGGATCCATCGTATCTGCAGGATATGCCGAGCGCGCACGCGGAAACCAGCGCTGGTCGGCCAAGACGCCTGGTGCTCCCCTCAGAACTCCTCTTCCTCGGACTCGTCTTCCTCCTCCAGATCTTCCTCAATCTCCTCTGGTTCCTCTTCTTCCTCGTGACCCAGGAACTCCTCCTCCAGCTTCACGGGCATGATCAGGTAGAGGACCTCCTCGCCGCGCTCGCTTGATGAGGGTTCAACCTTGAATGGCGATGTGGAGCTGTATATCCTCGCGGTCAGCTTGTCCGCATGAGTTGCCCTGAGAGCCTCAAGGAACATCTTGCCGGAAATCCCGAGGGTCATGTCCGGTCCGTGGTATTCCCCTGAAACCTCCTCCTCGGCCGAACCGGCCGCGCTGTGCGCCTCCAGTCTGGCAACCGAACCAGACAGGATGAGCCTTACGGTGTTCAACGGGGGCTCGGTGAATTCCAGAACCCTCCTCATGGCCTCGGCGAGCTCTCCGCTTGAGAGCACCAGCTCGTTGCCAGGGTCGCCCGGAATCACTGATTCGTAAGGGGCATAGGGGCCGGGTATGAGTCGGGAAAGTATGTGGCCCCTGTCGTGGGAAACATATATGAAGTCGTCCTCAATCCTTATCTCAAGGGTTTCACCGGTCAGGTTTCTGATCATGTCGGCCATTGGCCTGGATATGATGGCGCTGGCCGAACCCTCAATTTCCTCCTCCTTTCGCCAGAGGCCGAGCCGCTGGCTGTCAGAGGCAACGAAGCGCATTTCCCCGGGTTTCAGCTCCCACAGGATACCCGTGAGGAATGTCCTTGGGTCTTCCTTTGCCGCGCAGAAGGAAACTGCCGCGAGGCCCTCCTTTATATCAGATGCTTTTACCCTGAACGCGGGGACATCAGGGAGCTGGCGGATCCTTGGAAACTCATCCGGAGAAAACCCGGAGAACTTGTATTTTCCGCTGTCGTGTTTGAGATAAAGGGACCTGTCCTCAAACCTGAATGAGAGGCTCGGTCCCCTGAGTGAGCTGATGGTGTTGAACAGGGTCTTCCCCTGGACAGCGACCGAGCCATCCTCGGACTCGGCCACCGAGAGGTATTCTCTCATTGATATGTCCATGTTGGTTGCCGCTATCTCAAGGGTTTGGCCCTTCACCCTCAGGAGCACGGTGTCAAGGATCGGGATGGGCGACCTTGTGGGCAATATCCGCACGGCCGCGGAGAGGGCCTCCACGAAAGCATCTCTTCCTACCAGAAAACGCATTTTTCTTTCCTCCTCTGCCGCAAATTCTAAGGTTTCGGCCCAGTGGGTTTCAACCCACTTCCTGCGCAAAATCACCTTCCATGTGGGGTTTTCCAACCCTGCAAACAGCTGGAAATCCGCTTCTGATAATTGTTTTAGATGTAGGGGCAGGCCCCCGTGCCTGCCCAGGGACGAACCCAACCCCATCTCTACATCTCGCACTAGCAGAGGGTTTCCGATTCATGCAGGAAGTGGGTTTCAAGGAGCCGTTTTGCCTCCTTGAAAATCTTACCCAGATGGGAGGACTATTTTCCGCCGGCAAGCCTCAGAACGCGCAGGGCGCCCATAGCGCGCACCCGTCTTGCTCTTATGCCCGTGTCAATGAGAATCAGCTCCAGGGTGTTGTGAACCGTGGCCCGGAAGAAATGGCCGCCAACAGCACCGAGGTCGTGCCCTCCAAGCGTCGCGTGTATGTGGAAGACCGGTTCATCCAAAGGGTTGACCGACCCGGAAAGAGATAGCACCTCCATCGGCTCCGGAAATGTCATGCGCTTGTAATCATCTCCGATCATGACCCCGAGCTCAGCGTCCCGGAACATGCCGACGGCCGAGACTATCGCGTGAACCGTCGGGCTCAGAGAGGGGAGCATTGCTTTCAGTGCCTCCACGAAATCCTCGCCGTCGGAGAAAACCGCTATGGTTTTTCCGTTCTTTGTCCTTGACTCCATAGACACATATTCTAAAGCCTGGAGGTGTGTCCGGCTCAAGAGAGACGGATACGAGAGCCTTTCCCGATCTGGTCTTGACGCGCTGAAATCGGCTCCGGGAGCCAGATTGGTTGATTATGGGCGTAAATCAGGGAGTCTAAAACCTGGCCTTAAGTTAAGCCATTCCGAGGCCATCCGGGTGAAGGATCACACGGATACCGAGATCCTCCATAACCCTGTTCCCCAAAACAGGGTTTGATCCATGATGGCCTGCAAGTTCCTGGGGCGCAAGAACACAGGATAGCATAGAAGGGCCTTGGCGAAGACATCGGGCTGGAAAGCCCGACCCGGACCGGGATATTTTGATAATTCACCCGGGCTCGGAGAACCAGTCCGGGCTGTTCGGGCCAGGTTTTTAGCCAGCTATTGGGCTGTAAAGTTTGAACCGGATCGGGCCTTCGTTATTTCTCTGTCCGGGCCAGGCTTTCTATCCTGCCATCTGCCTGGGAAGGTCTATTATGATCGGCAGAAGCCACTTCCCGATTTGCGCCGGGCTTCCCGGCCCGAAGGCTCCGGTTCGGTTCCCTGGTATCTCCTGCCGGGACTTGCCACTTGATTTATTGCTCCGGATCATGATATAATTTATTCAAACAAAAAGGAGCGAGCGAACATGTTGGGTCAATTCGTAAACTCTGGCGTGTTGCTTTCCCTCAGCCTCTTTGCCAATACCTACGGGACTTCGTCCGAGGAATATGGCGGGTTCTCCCTGGTTCAATCCCCCGACGGCGGCTTTGTCTCGGTTGGAGGAAGGCTTGATCCCAGTTTTGCGGACGAGGTTCTTGCCCTAAGGGTCAACCCCGTGGGCCAGCTGGTCTGGCAAAAGGGTTACGGGCCCATGCAGGACAGCGATGAGGATGTCTATTCGGTTGATCGGACTGATGACGGCGGATATGTGATGGCTGGCATGTATGGCGCGTTCGGGCCGAGCTTCTATGCTGACGCTCTGGTGATGAAGGTGAACTCCACCGGCGGCCTTGTCTGGGCAAAAACATTCGGCGGGGCGAGCGACGACGCGGCCGAGTGCGTCATAAGGACTCCTGACGGAGGATACGCGGTCGTTGCTTTCGGAATGGGCGCGAGCTCGGCGGACATATTGTTCGTAAAGCTGACCTCCGCCGGCGGATTATCCTGGGGAAAGAGGTTCGGCGGAGCTGACTGGGATTATCCCACCCAGGTCATAAGGACCACGGACGCCGGATACGCGATATCCGGCTACACAAGCAGTCTCGGCGCTGGCAACAATGATTTCCTGGTTCTCAAGACAAACTCCACCGGTGGCCTGGTCTGGGGACGGACATTCGGCGGATCATCCCTGGAACAGGCTTCTTCAATAGTTGAGACACCGGATAACGGCTACATCGTTGTCGGTGGTTCGTGGAGCTTTGGCGCGGGTTCCTATGATTTCCTGGTGATAAGACTGAACTCATCGGGTAATCTTGTCTGGGCCAGGACAATAGGAGGAACCGGTTCGGACTGGCCCTACTCCGTAATACCCGCAATTGACGGCGGATATGTTATAGCGGGCTCAACCACGAGCTTCGGCGCTGGCGGCTCTGACTGCATTGTGGTCAAAATAGGGGAGGATGGCTCTGTAGCCTGGGCCTACACATTCGGCACCAATGGTTCTGATGTCGCGCGCGACATCCTTCAAACCAGCGACGGGGGGTATGCCGTTACCGGTTATACCTATGGACTCGGCGCGGGCGGCTCCGATGTCCTCGTGGTAAAACTCAACCCGGATGGCACATATCCATCCTGCACTGTCCCCTGTTCTCCGCAGATCACGGATGTCTCCCCCGCCAGCTCACCAGTTACCTGGGACGCGGCCTACAACCCATTCATAAATGATGTTATGCTCAACGAGAACAACCGATCCTTTTCTACGGCCTACCTTTGCCCTCCAGTATCAGCCGAAGAAGATTTCCGGGGAGACGGGAGCATGGTGATCTGCGCTCCTTTCGCTGGGGGCTTGCGGTTTCTTTCTAGCGAGGAACTGGATCTCGCGCTCTACAGGCCTGATGGAAGGCTCGTGTATGCCGGAACCCTCTTGAAGGGCGAGAACCGGATGAGCCTTGAACGGGGTGTCTATCTCTGGAGCGCGGGAGAATTCTCCGGCGTCTCGGTGGTCAGATAGCTCTCAGTAAGCCTCCGGAACCCTGACGCTCTCTGAGACCGGCAGGAACCTCGCTGGTGGCTCCCCTGTGAGCAGTCGGTTCGGAACGCGCTGGCGCAGGAGGAGGTCAGAGTATGTCTCCCTGTCCCTGGTCACATCCCACCTGCCATTGCAGACCAGAACCTCTGCTGGCCGAGGTCTTCCATTATACTGGGAGCTCATGGAGAAGCCGTATGCCCCCGCGTCCAGAAATGCCAGGAGGTCTCCCCTCGCCAGCTCCGGCAGAGGCCTCTGGGCCGCGAGAATATCCGTCTCGCACATCGGTCCCACGACCGTGTATTCCCGGGCAGGTGGCTGGTCAGCCTTGTTGGCAACGACTATCCTGTGGAAAGCGCCATAGAGGGTTGGCCTCACTAGCACATTGAAACCAGCGTCCACTCCGGCGAAGAGGTGTTCGGCCTCCTTGACGAAATTGACCCTCGTTAGGAGAACCGTTGAACGGGCCACCAGGCTTCTGCCTGGCTCAAGGATCAGTCTTGGGCTGTATCCGATCTGGTCGGAGGCCATCTCGTATATGGGAAGGATCACATCTGACAGGTCTTTCGGGGATGGCTCTCTGCCTTCGCCTGTGTAATCAATTCCCAGGCCTCCGCCGAGGTCAACGAAATCAAGGGTAAGTTCAAATATTTCCAAAAGCTCCCTGACCAGGCCCATCATCTTTTCGGTCGTCTCAGCGTAGACCCGGAGATCGGTTATCTGCGAGCCTATGTGGCAGTGAATCCCGACCGGCTTCACCCCCGGAAGGGTAAGAGCGAGGCCATAAGCATCAAGAACCCGTTCGTATGGTATTCCGAATTCGGATTCGCGGAGGCCGGTCGCTATCCTGTGATGGGTGTCCGGATGCACATCCGGGTTGACCCTGAAGGCTATCTCCACAGGCTTATCCGGATCCGGGAACATCCTGGAGAGGACTTCAAGCTCGTCCAGGCTGTCCACCGAGACTCGCACTCCCGCGTTCCTTGCCATGCTAAGATCCCAGTCTGATTTTGAGTTCCCGTTGAAAAGGATCTTGTTGGCGGGTATGCCGGCGGCCAGGGCCATGTATAGCTCCCCATCGGAGAACACATCCGCGCCCGCGCCCTCCTGGGCCAGTATCCGCAGGAGCGCGAGCGAGGAGTTGGCCTTCACCGCGTAGAGTATATCCGCACCGGGAAACGCGGCCCGATACTGCCTGTATTGGTTTCGGACGATCATCTCGTCCATGACATACAGGGGCGTGCCCAGCGATTCTGCCAGTTCAACCAGGTCAACGCCGCCCCAGGTCATCACTCCGTTTTGTGTTATGATTCCATTTTCCATTGCTCTTTCTGTAGGGGACAAAACAGCTGAGGCAAAGTATAGGGTTTCACGCGCGCGGACGCAACATGTATGCCGTCCCGGCCCATGATAGTCGGCGCGCATTGTTGCGAACCACGGGCGCGGGAGTGTATTCGCTCCGCTCAACATAGTGTATTCGCTTCGCTCAACACGGGCCGCAGGCCAATCAGCCCCTCTTTCCGCCCGTTTGAGTATCACCATCACACTGAAACGGCCTGTCTTTGGCCCAACCCCGGCCCAAAATGGCCCCTTCACTGCCACTGGCTCTGGCACCAACTTCCTGTAAGTGCTTGATGGCCATGAAGTTCCGTGTTTCACTGGTCCCCTTAACCTTCCCTTTACACATGGTTGATCGGCCGTAGCGTTTGGGTTATAATTTGCAGCTCACCCAAAAGGTGATGTTTAGCTTTTGATCTTTGACAAGTCGTTGGTCTGGTTGAGCGGGATGAGAAAAGTAGAAAGGGCTTCAGGTGGATGCCTTGGCACGGGTAGGCGATAAAGGGCGTGGCAAGCTGCGATAAGCCCGGGGGAGCGGCAAACACGCTTTGATCCCGGGATACCCTATGGGAAAACCCGACGGCAGAAGCCGTCATCACCTGGGGAAGGTTTTACCGAGTACCCTGGTGAGGCGAGACCCGGTGAAGTGAACCATCTCAGTAGCCGGAGGAAAAGAAAGAGACATCCATTCCCCCAGTAGTGGCGAACGAAAAGGGAAGAGCCTAAACCGCGTCGGTGCCAAGCCCAGAGGCTTTGCCGGCGCGGGGTAGAGGGACCTGGCGGGAGAGGGCTCTGGACCTCTCAGGAAGTTACAAAGGTGCAGTCTAGCCGAACGGCATGGCGAAGGCCGGCCAGAGAGGGTGAAAGCCCCGTAGGCGAAAGACTAGCGCCCTTCCCGCGCCAGGCTCCCGAGTACCTCGGGACACGTGAAATCCAGAGGGAATCCGGGCGGACCACCGCCCAAGGCTAAATACTAACCCGTGACCGATAGTGGAAAAAGTACCGTGAGGGAACGGCGAAAAGAACCCCTGTGCGGGGAGTGAAATAGAACCTGAAACCTGGAGCCTAAAAGCAGTCGGAGGGTCTTTCGTTCCTTCGGGAGCGAAGGGCCTGACGGCGTGCCTTTTGCCTAATGAGCCCGGGAGTTACTTTTGGCGGCGAGGTTAAGATGCATTGCATCGTAGCCGTAGCGAAAGCGAGTCCGAACAGGGCGACGAGTCGTCAGGAGTAGACCCGAAGCCAGGTGAGCTACCCATGGGCAGGGTGAAACCGGGGTAACACCCGGTGGAGGCCCGAACCGGTGGATGGTGAAATATCCTCGGATGACCTGTGGGTAGGAGTGAAAAGCTAACCGAACTTGGTGATAGCTGGTTCTCCCCGAAATATATCCAGGTATAGCCTCAGGTGTTTCCTACCGGGGGTAGAGCACTGTTTGGGCTAGGGGGCAACTCCAAACCCTTGCAAACTCCGAATACCGGTAGGTTAAGCCTGGGAGTCAGGCAGTGAGGGATAAGCTTCATTGCCGAGAGGGAAACAACCCA
>CBFGJU010000156.1:0-3077 GCA_965649155.1 Caldifarciminota bacterium
AACTACAGAAAAACCCTTGGAATGGAACCGGATCTCGGATGGCCTCATTGACAGGCTTCAGGCGAACAGGAATTTCATCAAAGCCTTCTGCGCGTGCAGGCGGTTCTCGGCCTGGTCATAGACTATTGAATACGGAGCGTCAATGACGCCGTCGGTGACCTCTTCTCCCCTGTGGGCGGGAAGGCAGTGCATGAACATCGCGCCAGCCGGAGCCTTTGACATAAGGTTTTCGTTGACCTGGTAGGGCGCGAAGACCTTCTTTCGGGCCTCGGCCTCGGATTCCTGGCCCATGGAGGCCCAGACATCGGTATAGATGAAGTCCGCGTCGCGGACGGCCTCCACGGGGTCATTCGTTATGAGTATTCTCGCGCCGGAGGCCCGGGACTCCTCCTCTGCCCTTTTGACCACGGGGTCCTTCGGCTCGTATCCGGGTGGCGTCGCGACGGCCACATTCACTCCAATCCGAGCACCCATGAGCATAAGCGAGTGTGCGACATTGTTGCCATCGCCGATGAAGGCCAGGTTGAAACGGAAATCTCCCTTCTTCTCCCACATGGTCAGGAAGTCCGCGAGGGCCTGGCAGGGATGCTCAAGATCGCAGAGAGCGTTTATGACGGGAATGCGAGATCTCGCCATTATCTCCAGGGCCTCGTGAGAATAGACCCTGGCTATTATCCCGTCGCACCAGCGCTCAAGGTTCAGAGCGACATCCTTGACGCCCTCGCGCTTGCCCAGGCTTATGTCGCCCGGGGCAAGGTAGATACCACGGGCGCCCATCTGCAGGAGGCCTACTTCAAAGGTCACCCTGGTCCGGAGGGATTGCTTCTCAAATATGAGCGCGAAAACCGCGCCCTCCAGGTCCTTGCTCAGATAACGGGGCTTCATTGACCTTGCCATCTCAAGGACCTGCAGGGTTTCATCCCTTGAAAGGTCAAGAACCGAAAGGTAATCTCTCTTTTTCATGTTAACCACGAAACTAAACGACAACAGGGCAGACACAAAGGCCTGCCCCTACTTCTGCTTTCCCTCAAGCTCCAGAGCCTTTTTGAAGGCCTCCATGGACTCTTTCTTCCGGTTCAGGTTCTTGAGTATCGCGCCCTTGAGGTTGTAGGCATCGGGGGTTTCCTGTATGGCTATGGCCTTGCCGATTGCGACAAGGGCCTTTTCTTGGTCAGCCTTCTCTTTGCTCGGGAGCAAAGCCCCAGCAAGGAGGAACCAGCCGTTGTAATCTTCAGGCTTCATGGAGGTGTATTTTTCAAGGGCTGAGGCGGCCTCAGCGGATTTCTCCGTCTTTATGTAGCAGATGCCCAGGTTGAGCCAGGCCTCTCCGAGGTTCTCATCAATCTTTGCGGCTTTGGAAAAATTCTCAGCGGCAGTTGTGTAGTGCCTGAGAATCTCTGGCTTGAGGGCTTCCTTCTCCTTTGGGTCCTTGGACTGATTGAACTTCTCCTCAACCTTCTTTCCCCTCTCAAAGCTGATGAAGCCAAGCTCCTTGTAGGCCTCGGCGTAGGCAGTGTCCAGTTTCAGGGCTTCCTGGATGAGCTTCTCGGCCTCATCAAGCTTGCCATCCTGTTCCGCGAACAGCGCGAGGTGTAGTTTCACTTGTGGGTTTTTGGGGTCAACCCTGTCGGCCTCCGCGAGGGTCTTCTTCGCGCTTGCCGTATCGTTCATCTGCTCGTATGCTGAGACCAAGAGGAGGTAGGCCTTGGCCTCGCCAGGGCGGAGCTTCTTTGCCTCCTCAAGGTATTTCAGCGCGCCCTTCGCATCCCCTTCGTTCATGAGGTTTATGCCCGCGTTCAGTATAACCTGATAAACGCCACCGGCGTCAAAAACCGGCGAACCGGCTATCGTAAGCTCACGGTTTATGACATCCGGATTCCTGGACGAGCTGTCAACTGCAAAGGCCTTCATGAAGAAATCGGCCGCGGCGTTGTAGTCTTCCTCGCCTGCCTTGATGACGCCCATCCAAAGATACGGTTTGGCGCTGGTGGGGTCGGAATCTGCCCAGGCCTGGGCCTCGGCCATGGCCTTGGTGTTCTCCCTCTGCTGGATGTAGATCTTGACGGCTGATGCGTGCGGGTTGCCCGCGACGCAACCAGCCGCCATGGTTCCTATAAGCGCGAAAACGAAGCTCTTCCTCAACATGGTTTTATCCTCCGAAAATCTCTTGGGCCGAAATTATGGCCCAGACCCCTGGGGTGGTTCAAGTAGGGGAAGGCCTTGTGTCCGCTCAGGGGTGAGGAAAGCGGCGCCGGAAATATATTAGGGGCGGGTTAAAGCGCGGCCAGGACGGATCATGAGCCGACAAAACCTTGCCCCGAAACATGCTCCCATCCTATAATTTCACCCTTGGAGACAAGGACACTGCGTCTCAGGAAGATCAGCGGGTGGACGACGACCGGCATCCCGATAGTCATTGGTTTTGTCTCCGTGATAGGCATTCCGGTTGTGCTCGCGATCCTGGCGGGCATCGGGATACTCAGGATCAACTGGGGACTGCTGATGGCAATCCAAGTCGCAGTTGCGATAGGCGGAATAGCCCTGAGCATCCCGGTATACCATCTCATGGTGGCAAAAAGCCCGATGTTTGATCTCACGCTCAATGGCTCGCTGATCACGCTCTCAAAAAAGGGCCAAACGCTCAGTCAGGTTGACCTCTCGCGGCCACACAGGTGCGCTGTCGTGGTCGTCCTTGACCTGCCAGCAATAAAGGTCTTCCTTTCCCAGGCAGAGACCGAAATATCGTTTGAGCAGGAGGGCCTCCCGCCGGAGAGGCTCTTTTTTCTTCCGTTCTGTCTGGCCGCCAGGAAGAAGAGCTACTACGGCGACACGGCTTATGAGTTCCTGCCGGTGGGCTGGAAACCAAGCATGGCGGTCAAGGAGGGCGACCTGGTTGGATTTCTCCTGGCCATGGAGGGGTTCTGCGCGAGCAATGAAATAGTCCCCATGATAGCCGCGAGAAAGGGATAGAAGGGATTAGCAATTCAGGGGCCCGGGGTTATCTCTGGCAAAATGAGGCCTTGATCCGGGCCGCGATCCTGTATTATCATTTACATCTCCCTGAGAAAGGAGGTTAC
>CBFGJU010000157.1:0-3065 GCA_965649155.1 Caldifarciminota bacterium
GAAATACGGGGATGTCGTCCTGAAGGACCTGATGATCTTTGATGGCCTGACCTGCCCTGTTGGCGGCGTCCACATGGGTGAACTGGGCGAATACACCGCGGAAAAAAGCGGAATAACCCGCGAACAGCAGGACTGGCTCGCGGCGGAGAGCCACCGCAAGGCCATTGAGGCCCAGAACAAGGGCTATTTCGCTGACGAGATAGTGAAGGTGGAGATACCCCAGAAAAAAGGCGACCCCATCGTGGTTGACAAGGACGAGGGCCCCAGGGCAGACACCTCCATTGAATCCCTTGCCAAGCTCAAGCCTGCTTTCAAAAAGGACGGGACGATAACCCCGGGCAACGCGCCCGGCCTGAACGACGGCGCGGCCGCGATTCTCGTGACATCCGAGGACAAGGCAAAAGAGCTCGGTCTCCCCATAATGGCCTACATAAGGGCATACGCTTCGCACTTCGTTGAGCCGAAGGAGCTTTTCTACGCGCCGATTGGTGCTGTCCGGAAGGTCATGGAAAAGGTCGGCGCGAAGGGGCCGGATTACTTTGACCTCATTGAGGTCAACGAGGCCTTCGCGGCGCAGGTTCTCGCGGATCACAAGGAACTGCAGTGGGATTGGGAGCGCTACAATGTGCACGGCGGCGCGATTGCCCTTGGCCACCCCATAGGAGCCTCTGGCGCGCGCATTCTCGCTACGCTTCTGTATGCGCTCAAGCGCTACAACAAGCGGATAGGCCTCGCCTCGCTTTGCCTGGGGACAGGCGGCGCGGTCGCGATGGTCGTGGAAAGGCCATAGATTAATGCTGTAAAGGGTAGCCCCTGGTCTTTGCGCCAGGGGCTTTTGATTCTTAAGCATCAAAAGATTTAAGAATTCCCTTAGCGCATCAGGGCCATTTAGCAATAGCGAGAACCATGTCCGATTCAATATAATTTCCCCGTGGCCAGGAAAATAGGCTTCATAGCCGGCCCACTGCTTTTCGCCATTGTTCTTTTATTACCCCTTCCCGGCCTGCCTCCCCAGGGCCAGAAAGTCCTCGCCCTGGCCTCCTGGATGGCCGCGTGGTGGATGACAGAGGCGGTTCCGATACCCGCGACCTCGCTTTTGCCCCTTGCGCTTTTGCCCATTATGGGTGTAGCAAAGCTGACGGAAGCGGCCCTGGCCTACGCTGATCCGGTGGTTTTCCTATTCCTGGGAGGGTTCATGATAGCAAGGGGCCTTGAGGCCTATGGAGTGCACGAGCGACTGGCCATGCCATTTCTGGCCATGGGAAAGGGCAGGCCCTGGCTCCTTCTCGCGGGGTTCATGCTCGCGACAGCGTTTCTCTCCATGTGGATGTCAAACACCGCGACCGTGATGATACTTCTCCCGGTCGCGCTTGCCGTGCTTTCGCGGATACACAACAGGCGCTTCGGCATCGCGCTCCTTCTCGGCCTCGCTTACTCGGCTTCCATAGGCGGAACCGCGACCATCGTTGGCACCCCGCCAAACCTCGTCCTCGCTGGCCAACTGCCCAGGCTTTTTCCGGGCGCTGAGATAGGCTTTGCCAGGTGGATGGCATTTGCCTTGCCTTTTTCCCTGTTCTTTCTCTTTCTCGCCTGGCTTTATCTTTCATTTTACTTCAAGGTATTCAGGGTCAAGGCGGATGAACTGGCGGTCCCGGTTGACAGGAGAGGCCCCTTATCCCGTTCCCAGATATATGTGCTCGTGGTGTTCGCGCTCGTGGCTTTTGGCTGGCTCACCAGGGAGGGCCTTTTTGGTCTTCCTGGTTGGGAAAGCCTCGTTGGCCTCAAAGGCTACCTCGGAGACGCGACCGTTGCAATCCTCGGAGCCCTTGCCCTGCTTGCCATTCCCGGCTCCTGGAAAAAGATGGCCCCCGTGCTATCCTGGGAAAAGGGCTCTGACCTTCCCTGGGGAATCCTCATCCTTTTCGGCGGCGGATTGTCCCTCGCCGGCGCTTTCGGGAGCTCTGGACTCTCGGAGTGGGTTGCGCATGGCGTTGTTGGATTGCAGGGGCTTCCGACCTGGCTCATGGTTTTCACTGTCGCTGGCGCGATATCCCTTTTGACCGAGCTCACTTCAAATACCGCGACCGCCGCGCTCGTCATTCCCCTCCTGGCGGGGGTCTCAGGCGGAGCCGGGCTTTCCCCATATGCTTTGACCGTCCCCGCGGCCCTGGCTTCATCCTGCGCTTTCATGCTCCCGGTTGGTACCCCGCCGAACGCTATAGTCTATGGAACAGGGAGGTTCACCATAGGCCAGATGGCAAGGGTTGGCCTTGTCGTGAACCTTATAGCGGTTATCCTGACTACAGCGCTGGCAGTGTGGGTTTTGCCCATGGTGTTCAGGTGAGCCGGGGAAGGTTTTCCCCGGATGAGACTCACTGTCAGGATCCGGAGAATCAGTAAACCGCGGTCCTCTTTGTCTGGCTGGGAAGCCCGGCCTGGATGACCCTCACGAAATAGACCCCTGGCCCCAGACTGAATGTCTTCTCGCCGTTGATCGGCCCGGCGTATGATCCAACGAGGCCGCCCCTCGCGTCATAAACCCTTATCTCTGAGGGGTACAGGTTTCCTCTTATGACCAGGAGGCCCCTGAGGCCGAAGACCCTGAAATCACCAGGCCGCGCCTCGCCCTCATCCTCGCCAACAGCTGGTTCAACGCAGGCTTTCACCATCCACACATCCCCAAGCCACGAGTTCTCGTTGTATATGACATAGCCGCAGTTTTCTATGATGGCTATGTGTGGGAACGCCGCGGCCTCGCCGGCCGTCGCGTCCAGGGGGATGTCCGTGTGCCATGTCTGGCCCCCGTCAACCGAGTAATCCAAATATATGTCCGAGTCCGGGCCAGAAAGCTCACGCCACGCTATCATGACCGTGTCCCCGCCAGCGGAGATGTCCAGCTCGGGCCATATGCCCTTGTGGCCAACATCAGAGACCCTCACTGGGTCAGAGATGAATGTATTCCCGCCATCCGTGGACTTCCTGAAGTATATCACCGAATCCCCCGACGCCCAGGCGTGATATGTCCTGGTGTTTGGCTGAGCGCCCAGTATTTCCATGGATGTGTG
>CBFGJU010000158.1:0-3048 GCA_965649155.1 Caldifarciminota bacterium
TAAAGGGAAGCAATGGCGCCAACCCTCCTCATGGCAGAGGTGAGGTTGATGCCCTCGGTGGCCGCGAGGGCCAGAGCCGCGGAAACAGCCGCATCCCCTCGGGAGAGAATGGCCTCCTCTCTGGCCTTTCGGTAGCCGTGAAGCTTGAAAATGACATCTTTCGGGAATCTCAGGAGAGAAACCTTCCTTTTGTAATCGGCCTCTGAGAGCAGGAGGGCCCGGTAAAAGGGCGTCTGGGCCTTTGGCACGAACGGGGAAACCGTGACCCGGACGCGCTTCTTGAAAATCCGCTTCAGTTCACTGACCTGGGCAGATATGGCCTGAACATCTTCATCTGTCTCGCCCGGCAGGCCGATCATGTAATAAAGCTTCAGGGAACCGAAACCCGCGTCCCTCGCCCAACCAGCAACATCAAGAACCCTCTCGTTGGGGAATGGCTTGTTGAGGGAGGCCCGAAGGGAATCCCCCGCGCACTCCGGAGCCACGGTCAGGGTCTTCGCGCCGCGCCTGGCCAGGAGGGCCAGGAGTTCAGGATCAAGCGCGGAAGCGTTTACGGATGTGGGATTCAGGAGAAGGTGCTGGGGTGCTTTTGTCAGGATATCGCGGATATTGGGGTGCTCGGCGACAGCCGAACCAACGAGGCCAACCTGTTTAACCAAACCGGCCGGCAACTGGCCGAGGAGGTCAAGGACCATCTCGCCGGGAAGAAACCTCGGAGGCAGGGCCGAAAACCCAAGAAGGCAGAACCTGCACCGGTTCGGGCAACCCCTGGAAACCTCAATCAGGAACTGGCCCCTGAAAAATGAATCCTCCTCAATGAAAGCGGAGAAAGCGTCTGACTGGGTTATGTCCGTGAGCCGGGCCCTTTCCGCGTGCTCCTTACGCTCCGGAAGCCATGCCCAGGGTTTATCGGAAAGATACGAGAGAAGGCCTTGTCTGTCCTGATATATTCCCGTTTCTAAAAATGGGATAATAGCTTCCGCCTCGCCAACGAGGACAGCGTCAAAGGTGTGCCAGAGGGGAAAGGGATTGGCAGAGGGGGCAACCCCTCCGGCAAAAAGAAGGTGAAATCCCCTCTTTCTCCTGTCCAGATCTATACCCTCGGCTCTCAGGAACCTGAGCGCGGGGAGATAGTCAGGTTCGTATGAGAACGAGAAAAATATCAGGGGGAACTCGTATAGGGGCTTTTTGCTTCTTATGCCACGAGGGGTGTCAGTGAAAAATATGTCCGTGAAAGAAAGCCTGTTGAGTCCGCGGAAGGCCGAGTGCAGGCCCAGGTTCTCAGCCCCTATGCGCCTGGGACCAGGATATACCAGGGCTATTTCGGGTTGGCCCCCTCCTAGGCCTTCGAGCCAAACTCTCGCCAATCATCCTCCTCATCAGGATCCAGCGGTGGCCTCTTGAAATCAAGGCCGGAGTAGAGTCCGCCGTCCAGGGTTATCCGGTCCCTGTCCTTTTCGGGTGTCCTGGGTGTTCTGGAAGGCCGCGCGGGTGCGCCGGTGTAGCGGTAGCCGGACATGAAACCCCTCTTCTCCTTTATGCCCGTGGCTATGACGGTGACCCGGATGGTCTCGGTCAGCTCCCGGTCTATGACCATCCCGACTATCATCTCCGGGGAGCCTGCCTGAGCCATGGCTTCCTGGCTTATTGTGTTCAGGATGGCCTCCATCTCCTCCATCCTCAGGCTGTAGTCAGGATTGTCCGGAAATTGAATGTTGACCAGTATCCTGTCGGCCCCGGATATGCTTTCTATGCCGTCAAGGAGGGGCGCGCTCAGGGCCAGCTTGGTCGCGCTCACGGCTCTGTTCTCGCCCTTGGACTCGCCTATGCCGATGAGGGACCAACCGCCGTTCTTCATCACGGTCCTGACATCAGCGAAATCAACATTCACATAGCCGGGGCTACGTATTATGTCCACAACTGACCTGGCCGCGTGATAGAGGATGTCGTCGGCCTGCGCGAACGCCTGCGGCATGGGGAGTTCCCTCGTGATCTCCGCGAGCTTGGTGTTGCTTATGACCAAAAGGACATTCGTGTGTTCCCTGAGCTCGCGGAGGCCCGCCTCGGCCTTCTCGTGCTTGGCCTGGCCTTCAAACCTGAATGGCTTCGTCACTATCGCGACCACCAGGAGGCCTTCCTCCTTTGCTATCCTCGCCACGACAGGACTGGCGCCTGTTCCGGTTCCTCCGCCCATTCCAGCGGCTATGAAAACCATGTCATAGCCCTCCAGGGCCTTTTTTATCTCCTCCTGGGATTCCTCAGCGGCCATCCTTCCTATCTCAGGGTCAGCGCCAGCGCCGAGGCCCCTCGTCACGGTGTTCCCCAGCGGTATCTTGATGTCAGCGAGGCAGGTCTCCAGGGCCTGCCTATCTGTGTTGGCCGCGGCTATGGCCGCGCCGGTGAGCCCCTTCTTGACCATGTGGTTCACCGCGTTGCACCCAGCCCCGCCTACGCCTATGACCAGTATCCTGGCCGGGTCTGTCTTATCCTCGTAATAGAATTTCATCTCAACCTCCTTGGTTTTCTAGAACATGTCCTTTATGTTTTCCCAGAACTGCCTGAACGCCAGGCGCGGTCTGGGTTTCAAAGCGCTCTGGCTCGCCATCTTGACCAGTCCAACCGAGACCGCGAAGTCCGCGGTCACAACGGCCTCGGAGAAGGCTTCAACGCCCCTTGGCGTGCCTATGGTGACGGGAAGGCTGAATATCTCCTCAGCCATCTCCCTGGCTCCGGGGAGAGCCGATGTGCCTCCGACCAGCAGTATCGGGGTTCCTGCCCTGGTGACCCGATAAAGCCCAGCGCGCTCCAGCTCCGCCCTTATCCGGGTGAAGAGCTCGCCGGTGGCCTGGCCTATCACCTGAGACAACCTCCTCCTGTCAACGCTGTATTCCAGGCCCCTCTTTGAGTCCCGGACGGTTATGGCCTCAGCCTGATCGGCGGTGTAATAGTCTCCAACAACACCATATCTCTCCTTCAGGTGCGCGGCTGTCGCCTGGCTCATCAGGAACTCCGCGGCAACGGCCTCGGTTATGTAGTCGCCCCCCCATT
>CBFGJU010000159.1:0-3043 GCA_965649155.1 Caldifarciminota bacterium
ACATGCTCCCCCTGGTCCAGTCATACGCTTGCTACACAGGGGACTACCAGGGAACCGACGAGTGCTTCATGGAGGCGTGGATACGCGCGCCCGGAAAGGGCGCGGTAGCCTCGTGGGGCAGTTCCGTGACATCTTACTGGGACGAGGACGACATCCTGCAGAGGAGGGTCTATGACTTCATCTTTGACAGCGTAGTGACCTGGACAATGGGCTTCCTGACCGGGGGCAAGCTCGGTCTTCTGGCTCACTACGGCAACACCCCAACGGTCAACCGCTACTTTGAGCAGTATAACCTCTTCGGAGACCCGTCCATGGACCTCTTCACCCTGGTGCCAAAGGACATAACTGCCACATACAACCCCGTGCCGCCCGGACCATCGGTCATGGATGTCTATGTCTCAAACAACCTGGGGCCCCTCCGGAACGCGCTGGTCTGCGTCTGGCAGAAGGACAGAGGCGCGGGGGATACCATAGCCATTATCGGGGTTGCCTATTCAGACGCGGCGGGACTTGCCCAGGTATCGGTAACCCCCATAGCGGTTGACACGGTCTTCGTCACCGTGACCGCGCACAACCACAAGCCCCACCGCGGCTACACCACGGTCATATCCGACCAGGCCTATGTCGCGCCGATAAGATACCGGCTTGATGACGGGGCTGGCAACGGGGACACCATACCGAATCCAGGCGAGACCATAGACCTCTTCTATACCTTCAAGAACCTCGGCTCTCAGCCCGCGTCCGGGGTGGTTGCAAAGCTCCGTGAGACCGATCCGAACCTCACGATCACGGACTCGGTGAGCAACATAGGAGCCCTTGCGCCAGGGGATTCGCTTGTCTCAACGGACGAGTTCACATTCTCTTCCGTCGCGGGCCTGCCGGACGCTTATCAGGCCCAGTTCAGCATGGTGATAACGGATGACGCGGCCCACGAGTGGACATTCCAGGTCAAGATAACCCTGGGAACCCCCGTGTTTGAGGTGGCTTCAACCCTTGTTGATGACCAGGGCCAGCCCAAGCCAAACTACAAGCTTGACCCCGGCGAGACAGCGAAGCTCTTCGTTGAGCTGGAGAACGCGGGCCACGGCCACGGCTACGGGGTAACGGGCAAGCTCAGGACGACCCACGGCCTCGTGACCATACAGGACTCCACGGGCACATGGGGAGACATAAGGGTTGATTCCTCCAGGCTCAACACCGGCGACGAGTTCGTGGTCTACGCTGACCCATCCATACCCATAGAGGACACGGTTCCCTTTACCCTGATAACGCAGACGGCCGACGGCTACATTGACACTCTGAGTTTCTACCTGGTTGTGAGCGAGATAACAGAACACGACCCTATAGGGCCTGATGCCTATGGCTATTATGCCTATGATCAGACCGACACCCTCTACACGGAGTGCCCGGATTACACATGGTTTGAGATAAACGGGGTGGGAACCCAGCTCAACCTTGACGACGATGACATAAGGACCGTCAACCTGCCATTCAGCTTCAAGTATTACGGGACAAACTACAACCAGGTGTCGGTCTGCTCCAACGGTTTCGCTATCATGGGTTCCTCAACTAACACAGCGTGGACGAACGAGCAACTGCCCTCATCCAACGCCTACAGGATGATAGCCGGGATATGGGATGATCTCCTGCCAGCCGGCGGAGGCGGGGGCGGTTATGTCTATTACTACAACGACGCGGCGGGCCACCAATTCATAATTGAGTGGTATGGTGTTGAAGACATATCAACGGAAGAACCGAACACCTTCCAGATAGTGCTTTCTGACCCGGCCTACAACCCCACGATAACCGGCGATGGCGAGATATTCTGCTATTACCAGGTCTCGCCATCGGTCGCGGATGGGACATTGGGTATCCAGGACAACAACACCCTCAACTACCTGATGTATAGCTTCAACAACATCTACTCAAGGGGCGCCGCACCCGTGGAGCCGCCGTTTGCTCTGAAATACACCACTGACCCGCCGCAGGTCGGGGTTGGCGAGTCCGCTGGGGTGCCAAAGGCTTTCAGCTTTGCCATGGCTGGCCCCAACCCAGCGAAGGCCACGGCCAGGTTCAACCTATCCGTTCCCGTGAGCTCCCGTGTCTCCGTGAAGGTCTATGACATATCCGGAAGGTGCGTCGCGGTCCTCGCGGATGGCCAGCGTGAGCCAGGGGTCTACACACTATACTGGTCAGGAAGGTCTTCGGCCGGCGGCCAGGTCGGCCAGGGGATATACCTGGTGAGAGCAGAGGCGGAGAATTTCGCGAGGACCGTGAAGCTTATCTGGACCAAATAGAGCGATTCCTCAATAGCCACAGGCAAAGCAAGGGGTATCTCCTGGCAGGTTAAAAAACCCGCGCTGGGAAATGAGTTGAGAATGTGATAAATGGTGGATTGGAAAAGACGCGCGGGAAAGGACTTTCCCACCACCTTCCCAGCCGGGACTTTCCAACCCCGCAACTGGCCGGAAATCCGCCCCTGATAATGGTTTTAGGTGTAGGGGCATCCCTTGTGGGTGCCCTATCAGGCCCCCGTGCCTGCCCAGGGGTGAGGCTAGGCCCGTCCCTACAACCAGCATCGGGAGAGAGTTTCCGGTTCATGCAGGATCCGGGTTTTAAACCATTGCGCTTGACTGGCCATCGCGCCGGGTTTTACAATTATGGGACTGCGGGAGTAGCTCAGCGGTAGAGCTTCTGCTTGCCATGCAGGAGGTCGCGGGTTCAAATCCCGTCTCCCGCTTAGCACACAAGGTGCTCGCGGGGCCCCTTGTTCTCGCTTTGGAAAAGGCCGGAGCGGGACTATGGTTCCCGCTTTGTCGGGACTACAAAAAGGCCCGCGTGGCTCAGTCGGTAGAGCGCGTCCTTGGTAAGGACGAGGTCACCGGTTCAATCCCGGTCGCGGGCTTAAGGACTTGACAGGCCATGGCAAAAACCTTAGAATATAGGCCTATGACAAGGAGGAGTTTTCTGAAAAGTGCCCTATTGGGCACGGGAAGCCTCCTATTATATACGGCTTTGAGGAGAATCCCTCTCCCGGCCAGCT
>CBFGJU010000160.1:0-3040 GCA_965649155.1 Caldifarciminota bacterium
AAGAATTTAATTATAATTCACGCATTCCTGGCCCCGCAAGGAATTTTCGCTCTATCTTGTTTTTGACCGCGACCCATCCCCCCTGTGCCAGGACAGAGGCGAAAAGCAGGGCTGGCAGGCTCGTCCTGTCGTCCCCCGCAGGACCCATGCTCAGGACGAACCAGCCTGTTCCGATGAACAAAACCAAAGCCTGAGCCTTGCTCTTGCGCCACCAAAAAACAATGCCCGGAATCGCCAACAGGAACAGGAGCGTGCGAGCCAGAACATTTATCAGGCCAGGCAGGGAAAAACCGGCTGGCCGCTGAGCAATGCCGTCGCGTCCGGGAGGTCTGCCTCCGAGCGCCGGAGCGCGCGGGCCAGGTTCCCCGGCGCGAAACGCGGGCAGGTTGAAACTGCCCATGACACGAGGAAGATAACTCAGGTGGCAAAAAGCGTAAGACAGGGGCCTGGAAAGTATGTAGCTGGTTGCAAACCTTGCTCTTTCGGCCAGCAGGAGGGATTTTGCCCTGTCATCTTTGGCTATCCCAAGTTCAGAGACCTCCTGGCGGAAATCGCGCATGAGCGAATCCCGCAACCGCCACTCGTCCTGTCCGGTCTCGCGGGCAAGGAGTGCTGGATAGTTGAAGAAGGCCATGTTGAAGTCCGTGACCTGGGAGAAGAGGAGCCTGCCATAGAGCGCGCGGTTCCTTAGGGACCAGAGCGCGACCAGAGCAAGGAAGACACATGCTATAACCACGCTGAACCACCTCGCTCGCCTGTCCAGCAACCCCGCGAGGGCAACCAGGACGCACGCGAAAGCCGCGACGGGTTTGGCGAAAGCGGATATTGTGCCGGTGATGACGACCAGGGAAGCGAGGAGCCAGCCGGGCCTTTCCAGAAACAGGAGAAACGCGACAGCGAACAAGGCGAGGATCAGAAGGAACAGATTGTCAGACATGATGCTCGTGGCCCAGGGGAACGCTATTGCCGGGAACAGGATCACGGGAACCCATGCGCCATCAGCCCTCTTTCTGAGAAAAAGGTGCAGGGCTAGGGTTGCCATAACCGTCATGGCCCAGAGGATGATGAAGTTCCAGGCCTCGGCAGAAAGTAGCGGCAGACGACAAACAACCGCGAGAACGGCCGGATAAACCGGGGGACGGATGAACCAGAGAACGCTCATGGGAAACTCTGGGTGAGTTGGAGGATCAAAAAGCACGACGAATCCGTGGCTCAGGATGTCCCGGCTGGCCGCGAGGTATTCGGCAGAATCGGGGGTATGGGCAACGCTGGGATCCGAGAGGATAAAAAGCCCCAGGATCAACCCAGAGAAAAATATGAGGGTGAAAACGACCGGGACCGCAATTCTCTTCCAGAGCCTCAACTGCCCTCCACCACTATCCTGGAAAGGTCGCCGTAAGACAGGAACAATCTCCTGACCTCCGCCAGAAGCGCGAGCCGGTTACCTCTTACCCTCTCGTCCTCAACCATGACAAAGACATTGTCAAAAAAGGCGTCTATCTTCGGTTTCAACGCTACGAGCGCGGAAATGGCGCCGGGATAATCCCTGTCCGAAATTGCCTTTGAAAGAGGAACGGACAGCTCGCGAACCGCGGCAAAGAGCTCGCTCTCCTCTGGTTTCTCAAAGAGGTCCGGGTTAGGGGCAGGAAGACCGCCTGTTCCTTCAAGTATCTTGTGAACCCTCTTCTGTCCAACCGCTATGGCCCTGAATGTATCCTCGTCCTCGGTGTATGCGCGCCAGAGCGCCCTTGCCCTCTCCGCGACATCAAGAATGTCTGCCGAGCCGGAGCCAATTGCGGCATCAACCATGTCGTAACGAATGCCCTCCTTTTCCTCAAGGTAGTTCTCAAGCCGCGAGAACAGCAGGGCAAGGGCCTTATCTGTCCCGGCAGGCCCGAAAGGTTCGCTGGCCCACGAGACTATGTCGCGAGCGTCCAGGCTAAACCCGCTCCCAAGGATAAGCTCAATGATGGCGTAGATCGTCCTTCTTATACCGAGAGGGTCTTTTGTTGGGGTTGGTTCATAGCCTGTTGAGAGCGCGCCGAGGAGGGTGTCCAGCTTGTCTGCCAGGGAAACCGCAACGCCACAGGCCGATGCAGGAAGGGCATCGCCGGGGAACCTCGGCAATCTGGAATCGCGGATGGCCTGGGCCACATCGTCTGACTCGCCGGATCTGAGAGCGTAATAAGAACCGACTATCCCCTCAAGAGCTGTGAACTCCTTGCCGTCCCTGATCATGGAGGTGGCAAGGTCACACAGGTATAGCTCCGCGGCGCGAGCGACCACATCCGGGTCTGCTCCCACAAGCGGAGCTATCTTCAGCGCGAGGGACTTCGCTCGCGCGGCCCTCTCCGCGACCGTCCATGGCCCCCACTTCATCTTCTTGAGATCGTCCGCATAAGAGGCGAGGGGCCTTTTGGTGTCCTCTCGGAAATAGAATGCGGCGTCCTCAAGCCTGGCAACGAGAACCGCCTCAAGGCCGGGGACTATCAGTTTCGCCTTCTCGGCCAGGTTGTTTATCCCCGCGACGAAAGCGGGAGCGAGCCGGCCATCACTTGCCCTCACGGCAAAGTAGCGCTGATGGGCCTTCATCGCTTGGATGATGATCTCATCAGGCATATCCAGGTATTTATCCGGAAAGCGACCCAGGACTGCCTCCGGCAACTCAAGGAGTCCCGTCACCTCCTCAAGGAGCTCTGGATCCTCCACGGGCTTGCCCACCTCGCGCGCTACCTCCTTTATCATCTCCCGGAGCAATTCCCTGCGCTCGTCCCAGAAAGGAATCACACAGGCCCTTTTCAACGAGTCCTCGTAATCGCCAGGCCTGGCTATCTCAATCTCGGCCGGGGAGAGTAGCCTGTGCCCCCTGGTTTTGTTGCCGGAACGAATGCCGTCAATTTCAAATTCAAGCTTTTCCCCATCCCAGAGCGCGAGAATCCACCTTATTGGTCTGGGGAATCTCACTGACCTGCCCCAGGACATCGTCCTCGGGAATTCAAGCCCCCTTATAGCTTCTGGCAAGCCATCAGCAAGTATGGCT
>CBFGJU010000161.1:0-3032 GCA_965649155.1 Caldifarciminota bacterium
TGGAATTCTATTTTGAGCGAACGAACCGGTTTGGGTTAGATTTTTCGTGAGCGAACTCGCGATCTTGCGCGCCCCCCTGTTTTCTCGTATAATATGAAATGAAGGAGGCTTAATAATGATTTTGTTCGTTCTTCTCATACAGGTTCAGGTGGATTGGGAGATCCGACTCTATGCGGCGAGCCCGGGCCTTGCTGATCAATATAACCCGGAACCTCTGGCTATGTCGCCGGATGGTTTCCTTCTCTCTACCGGCTACGCCAGACCATACCCGAATGTCCACGGTTGGGCATGGGCGATAACCAGGGAGGGTTATACCCTCTGGCAATACCATGCTGATACTTCCTCGTTTTATCAAAGCTTCTTTGTCTCGCCAGCCATAACTCAACGGGGCAAGATATATGTTGGGGGCGGAGTGGCTTCTAAATCCGACTCCACCGGCATCGGTATCATTCTACGACTCGATCCTGTGACCGGCATCCCGCTATGGAGTGACACCATCTCTGAGCCAGGATCGTCAATTATGGGAAAATTCACATTGGTTGACCAGAATGAGAATGCCTTGCTTGTATGTAGTCAGTTGTCGGATACCACCGATCAGGATATACTGATAGCATCCTGGGATAGCCTCGGAAACAAGAGGTGGGTCTACAAGCTTGATGGAACTGCCCACGGCCCCGATGCGCCTATTCGCGCTAAAACGGATCAATGGGGCAACCTTTATGTGGCTGGAGTCATCTCAGATACATTTGGGCCCTGTCCATACAATACATATCCTCTGATATTGAAGCTGGACACCTCAGGTTCTCTTTGTTGGATAAATGCGGTGATCACGCTACCTTTGAGCGGCTACAGCGTCCAGGGATTGGACTTTCACGGCAAGTGGTTATACATCAATGGTGGCGGAGGGGGAGGAAATGTCTTTGGTGCCAGGTTGGATACCGCAACAGGGGAAATAGACTGGTTCAAGATCTGGTATCGGAACGGCCCCTATCAGGGCACCATATGGCTGAGCGTTGACGCTTCCGGCAATCTCTACATGGGAGGCGGTGGGGAGCAAGGGGCATGGGAGGTTTTCTCAACCGACTCCATGGGTAGCGAAAGATGGAAATTTGACGCCGAATCCACTGGTTTTAATGACCCGGTTTACGAAATTGAAATTGATGCCGGAGGAAATCTCTTTGCGGCTGGCTCTCAGAGGGAATACCCCTGCGTATTCAAGCTTGATAGCGCGGGGAATTTACTCTGGAAATGGGCACCAAAACCACCAGACTTTGATGGCGGTGTCGCCATGAGTCTTATACCAGATGGGGATAACGGAGTCTATGCTGTTGGCCTTTACGGAGCCTACAAAGGCAGTGTTATACCCGTAGTTCTCACGACTTTTATCGCTCATCTACTTGAGGGACAACGGATCAGCGAGAACCCTGATGAAAATGGGGGATTCAAAATTTTCATGGCCCCATCTGGATTCTTCATATCTGGTTACGAGGGCGAGGCGAGTATCTATGATCCCGCGGGCCGCCTGATCGTCAAAAGAGAAATAGCTGGCAAGACCCTGATAAGCCCGTTAAGTCCGGGGGTCTATTTCGTGGTGGCCGGGAAGGAAAGGGCAAAGGTCGCGGTGAGGTGATCCGCGCCGGGGGAATGAACTATAATCTCCTGAATGATCCTCTCGCTGATCAATCTCTTCTTCCTGAGCGACGCCGCGCACGCGCTCTCTGCCCCCGCGAGGTGGGATAGCAAGGCGTGGCTCGTTGCAGGGGCAACGGCCTCGGCGGGCGCGGGGCTTTTCCTGGCCGACAACGGAATAAGAAGGCTGGTCGTTGAGAATCAGGACAGCGAGCTTCTTGATGTGGCAGATGGGTTTGATCATGCCGGGAACGGACTCTGGCTTTCGGCGGGCCTTCTGGCGGCCTCTGGCGTGGGGCTTGTCACGAGTAACAAAACCCTCGCTGACGCTGGCCTGGTCGGGATGGAATCCTGGCTCCTGGCAGGGGCAGTGTCCCAGCTCGGCAAATACGCCATAGGCCGGGCAAGGCCCAACGCCGGGGAAGGCCCATGTTCTTTTGACCCGCTTGCGCTGGATGAAGATCATCATTCCCTGCCATCTGGCCATTCTACCGTGGCGTTCGCTGGGCTGTCCGGATTTGGCTTCCGGACCGGAAACCCCTGGGTCGCGGCCGCGTGCCTGGGCCTCGCGTCTTGCGTCGCGTGGGCCAGGGTGTATCAGGATGTCCACTGGACATCGGATGTCTTTTGGGGCGCTGTCCTGGGCACAGCGATAGGCTATTCAATAGCCAGAAAACACGGGGAATCCTCATCCGGACTCACATTTGAGCCCGGCAGGATCATCTACAGGTTCTAGTTCTCATGCTCTTCCCACCTGATGTCAAAGATAACATCTTTCCCATCCTGTTTCCAGGTCAGCCTTGGGTTCTTCGCCCCCAGCTTCTCCAGGAGCTTCTCGCCCCAACCACAGAGGTGTTCCTTGTGGATGTCCGGAATGAAATAGACCTCCGTGAGCCTCGCCTCAACATGGCATTTATCTGATTTCATTTCCACCCTGCCCGGCGAGTGGTATAGCTCCCAGAACTTGTAGAGGGCGTAAAGGGCCTCCTCGGGGGTCTTTATAGTCATGAAAGCAAGCCTGTATATATCCCCGTAGGCCTTCTCCATCGTGAAGGCGGCTATCTTTCTGGCATAGGTGATGTCCCCCTTGAAGAACCTCTTGACTATGGCCTCCTCCATCTCGCTGTAGTGCTCCAGGGGATACCAGCCTGCATTGGATATCTCACTCGTGAAGGTCTCCCGCGCCTCAGGGCTTAATCCATCCAACAGTTCCTCAAGCACGCCATCACCCAGGACCTCGCGGACAAAGTCCATCAGAACATGGAAACTCACTCCTTTGAGCAGCTGTTTCATCTGTAACACCTCGAGTTCGCTCACGAAAAATCTAACCCAAACCGGTTCGTTCGCTCAAAATAGAATTCCAACCATAAGCCACAAGAACATATGGAGGTCATGGACATGGG
>CBFGJU010000162.1:0-3030 GCA_965649155.1 Caldifarciminota bacterium
GTTCTCTCACGCGCCCGATTTTCCTAACCACGGAACCATAGCAATAGGCCTTTTACAAAACCATAGGTGTATAGCCATGATACGCTTTGATGATCTTTGCAAGAGATACGGCAGGAAGACCGTCGCTCTGGACAGCCTCTCGCTTACGGTGCCGGAGGGGATTTTTTGCCTTCTCGGGCCCAACGGCGCTGGCAAAACAACCCTCATTAAGATAGGCTGTGGGGTTCTCCTGCCGGACCGTGGGGATGTGCTTTTTGACGGGGAAAGCATCTCAAAACGCACCAAAAGCCTGCAGAGGCAGATCGCGGCTGTGTTTGAAAACGCGGAAAACGCCTACGGGTATCTCTCCGTCCAGGATAACCTGATGTATTTCGGCTATCTCTGGGGAATACCCGGGAGGGTTCTCAGCCAGAGGATTGATTACCTCCTTGAGAGGCTTGGACTCTCTGACAAGAGGAAGGAGAGCTTCACGAAGCTGTCAAAGGGCATGAAGCAGAAGGTCGCTGTGGCCCTCGCGATGATAAGGGAACCGAGGTTCCTTTTTCTGGACGAGCCAACCCTTGGCCTTGATGTCTTCTCCGCTGAGACCGTGAAGGAGATGATAAAGGAATGGGCCAGGGACGAAGGCAGAACAATCGTGCTCACGACCCACAACATGGCCCTGGCTGAGGAGCTGGGCCAGGGTTTCGCTTTCATATCCAAAGGCAAGGTGATATGGCAGGGCAGGAAAGAGGAGCTGGCAAGGCTACCAGCCTACCGCGTGGAATACAGGATAACCGTGAGGGGCTGTATTCCGGATAGCATGCCTGGAAAGCAGGACAAGAGAGACGGCCTGACAACACTCACCGTGTCTAAGGATGAGCTCGGGCCCGTGCTCTCGGCTCTCGGAAAGGCAGAAATAGTTGAGGTAACAAAGGAGGAAACAGACCTTGAGGACCTTTTCAGGGAGGTGCTGAAATGAGAGCTTTTGCTCATGCGATAAGGGCTGACTTCGTGAAATACCTCGCGGAGTTCAGGTATTACGGGTTCAACTTCTTTTTCGGGGTCATGGGTTCGGCCGTCCTTTTCCTGGGCATAGTGGCGGTTGTCGCGCAGGCGGGCCATGTTTCTCCGGAGGCCTTCTTCAAGATGCTCATGGGTTTCATGCTCTGGTGGTATGCCATGAGCCTGATGTATGAAATGAGCTACATAGCCTGGGAGGACGCTGTCCTGGGAACCCTAGAGCATGTCTATATGTCACCCATGCCCTTTGGCCTCATCCTTCTTTCAAGGAGCATATCCGCGTTAGTCAGGGACTCTGCGTGGTTCGCCTTGATGGCATGCGCTATACTTGGCGTTTACAAGCTCATGGGCGGGAACCTTTCATTGCCGCATGTGAACTGGGCCGGGGTCGCGACAATATTCCCGTTTCCGGTCGCGTCCTCCATGTTCCTTGGGGTGTTCTTCTTCGGCCTCGCGCTTGTGTTCAAACGGGTCGGCAGTGCAACAGGCCTCGTCCAGTGGGTTTTGCTTTTCTTCTCAGGGGTTTTCTTTGACCCTGGCTCCCAGCCACTCTGGATAAGGCTTCTGGCCTACGCGACCCCGGTCGGTCCGGGCGCGGAGTGCCTGAGGCGGATAGTTGTGGAAGACAGGGGCCTCGCGAATGTCCTGCTCTCGGACGCGGGCCTGATTCTCGTTCTTAACCTGGCCGGCTACGCGACATTCGGGTTCCTGAGCCTGCACCTTTTTCTCAGGGCCGCGAAAAAGAAGGGGAAAATGAGCAGGTATTAGGCCCTCATGCTCATCGCGAGTTTTTCAACCTGATGTCTGACAGGCACATATAAGGCGCTTACGCCTCAGGGTTATTGGGCCTGCGCCTGCAAAGCCTGACACAGACGAGCTTCTACAGGGGCGTTGTGATACAACGCCCCTGGCTTTAAGCAAGAACGAGCAACCAGTAAAGGAAGCCGGGTTCGCGCGCTTGAAACCCGAATGTGCCGGCCTGTATATTATGCTCCCACATGGATAAAGAAGAGTCTGACAGTCCTTTGCGAAGGAAGGCCCGGGAGCTGGCCCGGGCCGCGGGTGGTTCCCAGAGAGCGGTTGTCCTTACAGGTGCTGGCATCTCGTCCGACAGCGGAATACCGACATTCAGGGAACCCGGCGGGGTCTGGTCGCGTTTCAGGCCAGAGGACCTCGCCTCGCCAGAGGCTTTCGCGCGCGACCCAAAGCTCGTCTGGGACTGGTATCGCGCCAGGGCTGAGAATGTGAAGGAGGCTAAACCCAACCCTGGCCACCTTGCCATTGCGGAAATGGAACGGCTCTTCCAGGATTTCTACCTGGTGACCCAGAATGTTGACGGCCTGCACCAGAGGGCCGGTTCCCGCAGAGTCATAGAGCTGCACGGGAACCTATGGAGGGCCCGTTGCACGAGGTGCCGTTCGGTCTTCACTCTTGATCAGGCTCCGATCGGCCAGGACGAAATGCCACACTGTCCCTCCTGTGGCGCCCTGGCGAGGCCGGACATAGTCTGGTTCGGGGAACCCCTGCCAGCCGACGCGCTGGAGATGGCGCTTGATCTCTCAGCGAGGGCCCGGATCTTCTTTTCGGTCGGGACGAGCGGACTGGTTCAGCCAGCGGCCTCACTGCCATACATAGCGAAAAGGGCTGGCGCAATCCTGGTTGAGGTAAATCCGAACGAGACTCCTCTGTCATGCGATTGCGATTTCACATTCCGGGCGAGCGCTTCAGAGGCACTGCCAAACATAGTGGAGGTTTTCCATGGCCTCTAGGTTCTGGAACAGGGCAAGGAGACGCTTTATAGCTGGCATAGCTGTCATTTTGCCGGTGATAACGACGCTGGTCATAGTCTGGCTCTTCATCAAATTCATAGCGGGCTGGAGCGTTGACCTCCTGAGGCTCCTGCCCTTCATGAAGCTGGTGCCCGGTCCAATTCTTCTCCTGTTAGGGCTTCTCATAATAGTCATCATGATATATTTCACGGGCGCGATAGCCACAAGCTACATCGGCAGAAAGCTCGTCAAGGCATCC
>CBFGJU010000163.1:0-358 GCA_965649155.1 Caldifarciminota bacterium
AAATCGCCAAGAAACACGGCGGGAGGCCGTATTCAACCGGAATCTACTTTGCTCCGTGGGCAAAGGATGTCCTCGGAGCCGACAGGCTCAGAGAGTTGGCCGCGTTCAAGGAGAAACATGATCCCCATGGCATCATGAACCCCGGCAAGGTCACGGGTTCAAGGCTCTCCTGGTTCATGGGCCTGGCAAGGGCATTTGAGCCACTCGCGAGACCTCTTGCTGGTATAGGCAGGCCATCTCCTGCCGAGAGGATAGGTTCCAAAACGAAAAAGGGCGTTCCGCCTGATGTGGCCTGGTATGCTTATTCCTGTTCTCAGTGCGGGTTCTGCGTTGATACCTGCGACCAGTTCTACGGGAG
>CBFGJU010000163.1:368-3027 GCA_965649155.1 Caldifarciminota bacterium
ATGTGGGAGAGCCAATCCCCCCGTGGCAAGTGGTTCTTCCTGAAGAGGCTCCTTGAGGGTAAGGAGAATCTGGACCAGGAAGCGGTCAACACATTCATGGTTTGCACGACCTGCGAATACTGCAATGTGATGTGCTCGGAGGGCCTCCCGATTGAACCCAGCTGGCTCAAGCTCAGGGGCATGGCGATTGAGGGCAGGAGGATGATGACCATCCCCCCGTTTGAGATAATGGCGGCCTCGCTTGAGAGAAACCTCAATATCTGGGCCCACCTCCGCGACAAGCGCGACGAGTGGATTCCCGACGATGTCCGGCCCCACATAAGCGAGAAGGCTCCGGTGATGTATTTCGCGGGATGCACCGCCTCCTTCGTGGAGAAGGACATGGCCCAGGCCGCTGTTAAACTGCTTCGGGACGCCGGCATTGAGTTCACCACCCTGGGCAAGGACGAGTCCTGTTGCGGCCTTCCCATGCTGGTTGCCGGGAAGTGGAAGGAGTTCGGGGATGTTGTCCGTCACAACATCTCCGAGGCGAAAAAGCGTGGGGTCAAGACCGTGATAACGAGTTGTCCGGCGTGTTGGTTGTCCTGGCACACATATTACAAGGAGTGGGCGAAGAAACTGGGCATTGATTACGACTTTGAGGTAAAGCACTACTCAGAGGTTCTCGCGCCCAGGGCCAGGGAGATGGGTTTCGGAGAGGTCAAGGAGCGGGTCACATTTCACGATTCCTGTCATATAGGCAGGGCAGGGGGGATCTATGAACCGCCGCGCGAACTCATAAAAGCCGTTCCTGGCCTTGATTTCAAGGAGATGCGCCACAACCGGGAGCGCGGCCTTTGTTGCGGTTCTGTCCTGACCCTCATATCAGAGCCTCCTGTCGCGGCCGAAATTGGCAAGGAAAGACTTGACGAGGCGACCGAGATAAAAGCGGACAGGGTTTTGACCCTGTGCCCGTGTTGCAGGTTCCAGCTCACCATTACCAAGGACAAAAAGGGCATCCCGGTTGAGATAACAGACCTCGCGACATTCCTCGCGAGGGCAAAGGGCTACGAAATCAAAGAGGACAAGGCTTACCTGTTGTCATCCTGGGCAACCTTTGAAGCAATGATAACCCTGATGAAGCCCGAGAACATGGCCGGGCTCATGAAAGAGATGTTCCCGCAGATGGTTGACGCGATGCCCTTCGGCATGGGCAAGATGATGCGGTTTATCGGGAAGCTCGGCCCCCTGGGCAGGGGAATGCTCACTGCCATGAAACCCATGTTCCCGGTTCTTTTCCCTCTGCTCCTGCCCATGATGATGCCGAAGCTCCATCCAACCATGATTGAGCTCATGGGCAAACGGGTTCCCATGCCTGATTTCATGAGGGAGCAGATGCCGGAGCTGGTCCCCAAAGCCATGGGCAACCTGATGCCGCACCTTCTTCCGGATGTTGTTCCTCTGGTTTCCCAGCCGTTGGTTGATTATTTGACGGGGAGGGCAGGAGCTTAGAAGTTTTATAGCGCCCTCAGCTTTCCGTCCTCAAGCCTGAAAGACCTCGTGAAAAACGGTATGAAGGATTCGTTGTGGGTGACCATTACTATCGTGAGGGATTGAATTCGGTTAAGGGAGGAAAGCAGTTCCATGAGCTTGAGGCCGGATGCCTTGTCAAGGTTGCCGGTCGGCTCATCCGCCAGAACGACAGATGGGTTGTTTATCAGCGCCCTGGCTATAGCGACGCGCTGGCTCTCGCCGCCGGAGAGCTCCTTTGGAAGATGATGAGCCCTCTCGGCTATTCCGACTGCCTCAAGAAGCGCGAATGCCCGGCCTCTCAGCTCCTTCCGGGGGGTCATGGTCAGTAGTCCCGGCAAGATCACATTCTCAATTGCTGTGAGGTCAGGAAGGAGGTGGTGGAACTGGAATATGAAGCCTATCTCTTTAGCTCGGAAGTCCGAGAGCTCCTTGTCAGACATTGACAGATATGTCCTCTGGCCCAACCTGACTTCCCCCGATGTCGGCACATCAAGGGTTCCCAGGATGTTCATGAGGGTTGTTTTGCCTGAACCTGATGGCCCGGTTATTCCCACGAACTCGCCGAAATTGACCGTTAGGTCAAGGTTTCTGAGAACAGCGAGCTCCTCATGCGGCCCCTTGTAGACCTTCGTTATTCCTCTTGCCACGAGTAGCTCGCTCATCTTCCCTTCGTTATTGCTTGCGCGGGTTGTAGCCGGGCGGCCCTCATCGCTGGGATGAGCGCGGCGCAGAAGGCTATCGCCAACGCGGCTATTATTATATAGACTATGTCAGAGACCTGGATGAGGACGGGAAGTCTGTCTATGAAATAGACATCCGGGGGCAATTTTATTATCTGGAAACGCTCCACCAGGGCCGATATTCCCAGGCCAACGCCTGTTCCCAGGGCTGTTCCCAGGAAGCCCAACAGGAGGCCAAGGGTTATGAATATCCTGGAAACAGATCGCCTCGTCATGCCCAAAGAGCGCAGGACGCCTATCTCCCAGGTCTTCTCAACCGCCAGGGTCGTCAGCGTGGTTATGATATTGAACGCGGCCACCAGGACGATCAGAACCAGGATTATATACATGGCCAGCTTCTCCAGCTTCAGCGCGGAAAAGAGGGAGTAGTTCATCTGTATCCAGGAGAGAACCCTGAACTCGCCGCC
>CBFGJU010000164.1:0-3025 GCA_965649155.1 Caldifarciminota bacterium
GAGCATCTGATCGTATGTCTCCTGGACATGCGCGTATCTCTGTTTGGCGTTTATTGGCGGATCAGCATCTTTGAAGACCAGCTTCAGGGTAGCCTCCGTGTAAAGGAATAGCCTCCCGGACTTTGGCCTGTATTGAATAGGATACAGGCTCAGGGACGCTATCCTTGCGCCATCAAAAGCGCCAGAGCCGGGAGGGTTCTGGAACCTTCCGGGATAAAGGGAGTCCGAGTTGTAAATGGCGGAATCCGGTGGAATCCACTCGGCCGTATCACCGGGAGGGGTTTCCTGCTGGGCCGGGTAGATATGCCAGGTTCCGGGTATCTGGACCGAATCCAGTGCAATCACCTCGCAATAGGCAACATCCTTCCAGTAGGGGATTATGTATCTCGGACCCCAGGTCGGGAGCTGGGGATGGCCAGGGATACTTATATGGCCCATCCTTTCGCGCTTGGGGATTATAACATCATAGCCATCCTGTGTTCCGAAGGAGAAGTCCGTGGTTCTAAGGGATAGCTTCACGATCAGGGTGTCCTGAGCCCGGAGATCAGAGGCAGTCAGGGCCATAATGAGAGAGAGTAGAGGCTCATACCCACAAAATCTCTGAGGATTCTAACACTTATGTCCTCCGTCCTTTTCATCTTAGACCTCCTATGAAAGTTGCTAACAGATTTTAAGGTCTATGTCAAGAAGCGTGCAAGCACATCAGATCTTCCCCTCCTCCGCTTCCAGCAGATAAGCGAAACGGGCGATTATGTCGTTGAATTCCTTTCTCTGCTTCTCCGAGAGCTGGTTCAGGAGAACCTTGATCAGCTCCCTCCTCCTCTCTATTACCTGTTCTATAACATTCGCGCCCTTGAAGGTCAACCGGATAGCGGATATGCGCTTGTCCGACTGGGTTTTCTTCTTTGAGATCATGCCCTGCTTTTCAAGCCTGTCAAGCAGGGCGGATATGGTGGATTTCGCCAGGTGGAGCTTCTTCGGCATCTCGTTTTGGGACATCTCGCCCTCAAAGTAGATGGCGGTCATTATCTCAAACTGCGGAGGCGAAAGGTGGTGCCCGGAGAGGATCTCCCGCCCGTGGAGCCTTATGACGGAGCAGATCACCCGGAGGAGGAGCTCTGCCTTACGCGAGGACTCCTCCAGCCCCTCTTCCTTGAAAGATTCCATTCACAGGGTTTCTATGAGCTCAACATTTGCTCTTGGGACGGTCACTGTCCTGCCGTCCTCAAGCCTGAGCTCAAGTATCCTCACCCTGGCCTCGGTCTCTATTACCGTGGGGTCAGGAGGCAGTTCCGTCACCTCGCCTATGAGGCCAAAATAGGGTTCCCGTATAACCCTGACCAGGGAGCCTATTTCCAGAATACCCTCCTCGGCACGCTCCTCCTCTGGGATCGCCCCTTCCTCAATGGGGACTATTATCTCAGGCCTTATGACCCCGGCCCTTATCTGGGTTGCGCCGTTCGCGGAGGCCGGCTTGCCCTCAAGGCTCTTGAGGAGTTCAAAGGTCTTCATCGCCATCCTGAGCCTGCCGAAACCTTCGGTGAGTATGATGGTCACCCCGATGTCCTCCTGACCAGTTATGGCAACGCCGATGTCGTAACCCATGAAATCCTTCAGGTTCCTGTCATCGGTTCCGCCAGCGACGAGGGCCAGCGCGCCGACCTCCCTGGCCTTTCGCATGGACTCGGTGGGAACGAAACTGCCGCCAACCACGATCTTGCCCGCGAGATCAGGTGTTATCAGGGATGGAGCGAGCTCCTGGTCAGGCGAATCCACAACGAGTTTTATCTCACCGACCACCTCGCCGCCTATCCCGAAGATGCCCTGGACAAAAGAGGCAGTGGTCTCAACGAAAACGCCCTCCCTCTCAATTACCTCCACAACCTTCCCGTCAATATAGGCCTTCACCTCTATGGGAACCGGAGGCTCCCTCATGATTACCTGGCCGGTTATGGCTGAGACGGACTCAATCGTCCCGTCGCACGGGGCCTTGAGAGATGTCTTCATGAGGCCCATGATGCCCTTTGAAACAGCAACCAGGTCGCCCTTTTTTACGGATTCGCCCTCCCTTACCCTCATGGCCTCTGGAACCTCGTTTGGCTGGATCCCGAGTTTGCCCGCGACATTCAGGGGAACAACATTGCCCGGCAGATCAGCCTTTGCTACGGTCTGGGTCGCTTTCACCCGTTCTCCGACCTTCACGAGGACTGTCCCCGGAACCGGCAGTCTCCTTTCCTTTCTTATGACGGTGGCTTTGGTGACCTTAAGGCCTGGCGTGTAGGCGTGTCCCATTATTTTCCTCCTTGTGGTTTTGTGGTGCCTTCCGGCAAGATGGCCGGAGTCTCTGGCTTTGGTGAAAGCGCCTTCATAAGGCTTTCGGCCTCATGGGTCTTTCCCTGAGCCTTCATGACCTCAAAGAGACCGTTCGTGATCATGGTATCAATGAGTCCCATTGAAAGCGATCTCCTGTAGAGCTCCTCGGCCTTGGCAAATTCGCCCTTTTCTCTGTAAAAATCAGCTATTATGGCGAAGCCGTATGGGTCTTCAACTCCGGACGAAAGGACTTTCTCATAGTATTTCGCGGCTTCATCTGTCTTGCCCTGGGCCCTCATGAGATCCGCCATGCGCATGTCAATCATGGGGCCAGGCTGGATCAGGGCCGCTTCCTTTATGAACTCCTCGGCCCTGGGGAAATCACCGAGCTTGGTGTATATCTCCGCGAGGGACAGGGTGATGTATAGCTTTTGTCTCTCCATCCCAGGAGAGCCCTCCGTGGGTATCTGGTCAAGGAGAACCTTGCCGAGCTCAAGCTCCTCTGCCCCGCGCTTGAGCTGGCCGCTCTGTGCAAGATAACTGCCCAGAGAGAAGGAGACCTGAGCGTAGTTTCGCACTATCTTCTCGTTCGTGTCGTAGCGATCCTTTTTCCTGACGCGGGGATCAAGGACTCCCCTGTATCTGAAAACCCCGTGGGGAAGGGCTTGGTGATAGCCGGAGTGTTCCCTGAGATATTCAACAGGGGCCTTTT
>CBFGJU010000165.1:0-3011 GCA_965649155.1 Caldifarciminota bacterium
CCTTCCCCGCGATTGGCGCGCGGCATTACAATTTCCGCCCGGGGGATGGGCCCCCGTTAAAAACAGCGGCCAAGAGGCCGTAAGGTGAGGATGAGATGGCAACTAAAAGGAAAGGGCGAGAACTTGATCTTGTGGATATTGGCGAAGGCTATCTTAGCGTGAAGCCCAGAAGGGGGTTATCTTTCCGTTACAGAGGCATAAAATACAAGGGAAAGTTAACCCTTACAAGTACTAGAATAAGATGGACTCCTGAGGGCAAACATGGCAAACATGGTGTCGGATCCAGGACTGTACCCGGTCCTAGAGCAAAAAGTCTTGACTTAGACAAACTAATTGAGGTGATAATTAATCCTCAAGTGAACAAAAAGGGTAATAGGCGAGGCTAAAGACTGGCTTAGGAAAATAAAGTTCAATCCGGAAACCCGTGGAGATTCCTACCGCGGGGAAGAAGCCCCTCTTCTCAGCGTGCCTCTCAGTAGCTCCCAATCCTCTTTTCGCGGCAACAGGAACGCGGAAAGGGGCAGGCGGGTGTGCCTGACGAACCACCAGAGTCCCAGCAGACCCCCCAGGCTGTAAACAATGGTTGACGCAAGGGACGCGCCCGGAACGCCCCACCTCGGGATCATCAAAAGGTCAAGGGGGATCATCAGCACGAGCGAGAACAGGGTTAAATATGTCCCGTAGAGGGGCTTGTCCATGCCCATGAGGTAGCTGACGGATAGCTTCCCGTAGCCGAATAGCCATATCCCGGGCAGGATAAGAAGTAGGGGCAGGTATGACGATGAGAACTGCGGGCCATAGACTATCCATATGGCGAGCCAGCCCAGCGCGGCCATGAATATTGCGCCTATCAGGGTTATGAACTGGGTTATCCGGGTCGCGGACGCAGAGAGGTTCTTCGCCTCGTTCTCCGGCAGGGCCGCGGCCCGGGGGAAAAGCACCAGAGCGACCGAGCCAGGCACGAACCAGAGAAACTCCGCGAGTCCTACCGCGACCGAGTATATCCCCACGCCGTAACTGCCTATGAAATAGGCCACGATAAACGCGTCAAGCCTGTAATTCAGAAACTGCAGTGTGTTTCCCAGGCTGGCCTTGAATCCGAAAGATAGAACCTTTTTCCACGCGTCTGCTCTTGGCGCCAGTGAGAGAACTGGCCAGAGGACAACCAAGCCCACGATGACCAGTATAGCGTCCCTCGCCGGGATGGTCAGGACAGCGCCAAGGTTTCCGAAGCCCAACCACCAGACCAGGGGCAGGGCGAGGAGTGCCGAAAAGAGGCTTCTCCCAGCGTCAAAAGCGTTAAAGCCTATGAAGTTCCCCCTTGCCCTGAATATTTCCTGGAAGGACTTGCTGAAGAGGCTTATGGGGACAGCCGCGATCGTGAGAAGCCAGAGGGTATCATCAAGCCCCCCGAGGCCCGCGAACCTTCTCCACGGGCCAAGAAACCACAGGAGCGCGCAGAGCACGACCGAGGAAATCAGGCATGTCCAGACGAGCGCGGCGACCCCGGCCTTCAGGGATTCCCTTTGCCTGCCAGCGAGGAGAATTAGGCCGTAGTCAACCCCGAGGGTTCCTATGGTGCTCATGTAAGCCACGACCATCAGGGATAGGGAAACGACTCCCTTGCCCTCTGGGCCGAGCACCCGGCCGACGATTGCTCCGAAGGCCACATAGAAGATGACACCCGCTATTCTGGCGGAGAAGGTCAAAAGGTTATCCCGGAGAAATCCAGACCGCACGACCGATAGTATGGCGCGAGTTCACGGGCTTTTGCAAAGATCGAACCGAGCTTGCCGGCCCATAAACCCTGGAATTATAATATTCAAAATGGTTAATACGGATAGACTTTCCCTGGAGTCTGCCGAGAAATTGTTTTCGGCGCTCGCGGATCCCATAAGGCTTAGACTTCTTATGCTCCTTGCGGCACAGGACCTTTGCGTGTGCGAGCTCGCGAGGCTGATAGGGATACCACAGCCAACCCTCTCAAACCATCTGAGAGTTCTGAGAGAGGCAGGCCTTGTCGTTCAGGAAACAAGGGGGAGATGGAGGCTATATAGGCCGGGAAACATACCGGGGCCCATGAGAAAGCTTCTCGCTGACCTCCTGGAGGATGATTCCGTGAAGTCCGACATGGAAAGGCTCAGGGAATACCTGAAGGAAGGCAGGATGTTTTGCGAAGGAGATGCTGAATGAGTTGGTTTTCGTTGACATCCTGGATAGGTCTGAAGGAGCCGAATCATGCTTTTTAGACGCAAGAAGCAGGTCACGGAGATAAAGAGAAGGATAGGGATTCCGAGCAGATCAGGCCACGATGTCGCTCGCTTTCCCCTGCAAGCGCCCCTCATGGTCGTTTTTGGCCTGGGCGAGCGAGGTATCCAGGTTTCCTGCAGTGTGCTTGAACTCCCGAAAGATACCGAAGGAAAGGCGGAATTCATAAAGGAGAACTGTGATGTCCTCCTGGCATGCGACGCGAACAGGGATTTCCTGGACATCCTCTTGTATAAAGGCCTTGAGATATACATCACGGATGACAGGAGGCCGGAGGCCGCGTTGTTCAGCTTTCTCGCTGGCAAACTTGATCAATTTCTCGGTGGCCCATGCCCCACATGTGGCAAGGGGACTTGATCCGGGCTATCAAATTGCATTATAATATTCGGAAATGAGAATGTATCTGGAGGAAAGAACATGCCATGGCTGAAAGGTTATCCGAGGGATAAGGTTGAATGGTATCCAACCGTGGACGCGGAGAAATGCGTCCAGTGCGGTATGTGCATGAACTGCGGCAGGGGCGTCTTTGACTGGACAGAGGACGGGCCTGTTGTGGCAAGGCCCTACGAGTGTATTGTCGGATGCACGACCTGCGCTAACCTCTGTCAGGGTAACGCGATAACATTCCCGCCGGTCAAGGAGCTCCGAAAGCTCTACGCGAGAGAAAAGATATGGGACAAGGTCAAAGAGGCCCTTGAGGCAGACGGAAAGCTCACGCCCGTGGACAAAAAGGAGAAGTCTGT
>CBFGJU010000166.1:0-10671 GCA_965649155.1 Caldifarciminota bacterium
CCAAAATATAACCGCATCCCTGTATCAGAACACCGGTGGCTCGTTCCCAGGATACACGGTTATAGATTGGGGGGGCGGGGCCCTAAATCACTGCGACGCGGCAGACGCGGACGGGGACGGGGACCTTGACATCGCGGTGAGCCATGCCATCTCGGGTTTCTTCGCCTACAGGAACGATGGCGCGGGTAATTTCACCAGGATAAACGTCTATTCTTATTCTGTGTCAACTGAAAACGAGGGCGTATGCTGGACAGACATAGACGGAGACGGGGACAAGGATGTAGTTGGCTGTCATTGGGGCGATGGCTGGGTAAGGTGGTTCAGGAACAACGGGTGGAGCTTCTCGCTTGGTGGGGCAGTGGCCTCTGGCCTGTCTTATCCCCATGGCCTCCACGCGATTGATTTTGACGGAGACGGAGACCAGGATATTCTCGTGGTATCAGGAGCGTCCGGCAGTGGGCCAGGAGAGGCTCAAATATACCTGAACAACGGGTCCGGCAGTTTCACGGGGCAATATGTTGGCTCGGTGACCTATGGCAACGCTGGAATGTTCGCTGATGTGGATGTTGACGGGGACATGGATGTGGTCGCGTCGGGGGCCTCCGGTAGCATGTGGCCGTCATCCGGCGAGATAGCCTGGTTTGAGAATGTGGGAACAAGCTTCATCAAACACAACCTGACCACGGTGAACTCTTATGGCGTTTGGGTCGGGGACATAGATGGGGACGGGTGCCCTGATATCCTCGGCAACAACTATGACGGGGTCAATTCGTATCTCTCCATATTCTTCGGCCAGGACTGCGGCCTTCGGGCAGACGAGGAGACCGGGGAGACATCGTGTTTTCTGAGCGTGGCGGGGAGCACGGCTTCCGTAAGGCTGATGTGCTCCGGAAACCTCACGGTGTTTGACGCGGCGGGCCGCAAGCTGAAGGAATGGAATCTTGATCCGGGGAACCACCGGATTCAATGGGACGACGGACTGAGCAGGGGGGTCTATCTCCTCGTCCTGGACGCAGGAGAAAGGCTTTCCGCCGCGGCAGTGAAATAAGACTGTTGACATTCGGTAAATGCGCGGGCGCCCGCCCGCGCATTATAATTTCCGCATAACGGGGAATTTATTTGTTGTGGCTACGCCCATAGGGAACCTGGAAGACATAACCCTCCGGGCCCTGCGGGTTTTGCGCGAAACCGAGATAATAGCGTGTGAGGACACCAGGAGGACGCGCAAGCTCCTTTCACACCACGGAATCCGTGACAAAACACTCATCTCTTATCACGAGGGCAACGAACGCGAGCGAGTGCAAGAGCTCCTGGAGATCCTCCGTGGAGGCGAGGATGTTGCTCTGGTTTCGGACTCGGGGACGCCGTGCGTATCCGACCCTGGCTACAGGATAACCAGGGCCGCGGCCGAGATCGGGATAAGTGTGGTGCCGGTTCCGGGTCCATCGGCCGCCATAGCGGCGCTTTCGGCCTCAGGTCTCCCGACGGACCGGTTCGCGTTTGAGGGCTTCCTGCCCAGGAAAAAGGGCAGTTTGAAAAAGAAGCTCTCCCAGCTCGCGTCCGAAGAGAGGACCCTGGTGCTCTACGAGTCGGTTCACAGGATAGGCACGACCCTTGCCGAGCTCGCGAGGGCATTCGGGGACCGGGAGGCCGTCATTTTCAGGGAAATGACCAAGGCCCACGAGGAAACCATCAGGGGTCGGCTCTCCGAACTGGCAGAGACGAAATTCCCCAGGAAAGGGGAATTCGTCTTGGTGATAAGGGGCGCGGAATGAGAGCTTTTCTCGCAAATACAAAGAGAGCGCCGATCCTGTTGACCAGGCCGCTGGTGCTCCTCCTTGTCAGGCTCCATGTTCACCCCAATATCCTCACACTGATTGGTTTCCTGGTAACCCTATGCGCGGCCTGGCTGTATCTTTCATACCCGATGTGGATAGCCGCGCTGGTGCTCCTGGTCGCGGGCCTCTTTGACACCCTTGATGGTCAGGTCGCGAGAGAAAGGGGAGCCGCTAGCAAGTTCGGCGCCCTGTTGGACTCTGTGACTGACAGGCTATCTGAGTTCGCGGTTTTCGCGGCCCTGCTTTGGAGGTTCAAGGATGTTCCGTGGCAGTTCGCGGTCATTTTCCTGGCAATGGTCGCTTCGGTGATGATAAGCTACACCAGAGCAAGGGGAGAAGGACTCCGGGTGCAAACAGAAGCGGGCCCCATGTCCAGGGCATGGAGATATTTCTCTATCATCATAGCCTCGTTCCTGCCACCCATCTGGTTTGCACGGGCCATGATACTGTTCAACATGCTCGCTTGGCTCACGGTTGCGCGGCGTTGTCGGGAGCTTTATAATTTTCTCTCTCCTCTTTCTGCTGGTTCTGAGGACAAGGAAAGGAGGTAATGATATAATGAGCCGAAAGGTGAGGGTTGCTATAGTTGGAGTAGGCAACTGCGCGTCCAGCATCGTGCAGGGTGTCCATTATTATCGGAACGCTGACGAAGGGGACTTCATCCCCGGTATAATGCACCCCGTGCTTGGTGGATACCACATAAGGGATGTAGAATTCGTGGCTGGCTTTGATATCAATGCAACCAAGGTTGGCAAGGACATCGCGGAGGCGATATACGCCGACCCTAACAATACCTTCGTGTTCGCGCAGGTTCCCCCCATAGGCGCCAAGGTCTACAGGGGGCCAACAATGGACGGCCTGGGCAAATATCTTGTCAATGTAATCAAAGAATCAAAAGAACCCCCTGTTGATGTAGCAAAGGTTCTCAGGGATACGGGCGCGGAGATCGTTCTCAATTACCTGCCTGTCGGGTCCGAAGAGGCTACCCGCCACTACGCGCAGGCCGCGATTGATGCTGGTTGTGCGTTCGTAAACGGCATTCCCGTCTTCATATCCTCCGACCCCGTCTGGGCAAAGAAGTTCCAGGACGCGGGACTGCCGGTCCTCGGCGATGACATCAAGTCACAAGTTGGCGCTACAATACTGCACAGGGTCCTTGTCCAGCTTTTCAACGACAGGGGCGTCAAACTCCTCAGAACCAGCCAGCTCAATGTGGGCGGGAATACCGATTTCATGAACATGCTGGAGAGGGAGCGCCTTGACTCCAAGAAGAAATCCAAAACCCAGGCTGTGACCTCCATGATACCCTATGACATGGGAGCCACGAATGTCTACATAGGCCCCTCGGACTATGTTGCCTGGCTTGAGGACAGGAAGTGGGCCCACATCCGCATGGAGGGTCAGACCTTCGGGGATGTGCCGCTAAACATAGAACTGAAGCTTGAGGTCTGGGACAGCCCAAATTCCGCGGGCGTAATGATAGACGCGGTCCGATGCGCTAAGATAGCCATGGACGCCGGCCTCTCTGGCCCCATATGGGAGCCATCATCCTACTTCTTCAAGTCCCCACCAAAGCAGGTCCCGGACTACAGGGCCAGACAGGTGGTTGAGGAGTGGGTTGCAAAACACGCCAAGCCAGTAGGCGTTGAAAAATAGGGGCGACCCTATGCGGTCGTCCTGCGCATGGGATAAATCTTCTCATTTGATTTCAAGGGTTCGGCTATCCAAACGCGGAGGTCTTGGGTGCGCGGTTTTTTCCTCGTCCTTGAAGGCATAGAGGGTTCAGGCAAATCAACCCTCGCGGAGGGCCTGGCCGGCAGACTTGAATCAGCGGGCCACCGAGTCATCCTGACCAGGGAACCAGGTGGAACACCACTGGGCGAAAGTATAAGGGACATACTCCTCCACTCCGGGGGTGACATCTCGCCGTGGGCAGAGTTCTTCCTGTTTCTCGCGGCCAGAAGGGAGCACACCTACAGACTGATAAGGCCAGCGCTCGCGGAAGGCAGAGTGGTCATATCGGACAGGTATTACCTCTCGTCCTTCGCATATCAGGGATACGGCAGGGGCCTTCCCGTGAAGATCCTTTCCAGGCTAAACAAACTCGCAACAGGGGGCCTGGTTCCCGATCTGACAATAATAGCCGACCTGCCGGTTGAGGCCGCCCTGGCGAGGCTTGGGGGGGAAAGGGACAGGTTTGAGAAAGAGGCCGCGGAGTTCCACGAGCGAGTCAGGCAGGGCTACCTAATTATGGCCAGAAGAGCTGGCAAGAGAATAAGGGTCATTGACGCGAACCGGCCGCAGGAGGATGTCCTTGAAGAGGCATGGGCCTTGGTGGCCGAGAGGTTGGGCATCAAGAACCCACAATAAACCCCATCTGCAAAGGGACATGAATATGTATCGGCTTTATATTTGGTGTCGCCTACAGACTCCTTCCGAAAGGCCTCCTGGCCCTCTCCGCGAAACCGAAAATTTTCCACCGCTTGATGTGAAGGCGCATGGGCCTGGGGATCGCGCCGAAGGACTCCTTGAACGCGGCCTGGCCGGGGTCTCCGGGGGTTGTTGATCCCAGGCTGAATTCCGAACAGCCCCTTTCTTTCGCTGATTCAATGCTCCGGAGGACGAGCGCGCTCATGGGCCGGAGCGAAGCAAAGCTTCTGTCAAATCCGTGCAGGTATGAGAAAGCCCTGCGGTTGTGAACCAGGTTGAGTATAAAGGCAACGGGCCTGTCATCCTGCCTCGCGATGAAGCCTATGATGTGGCCCTTCATCTCCGAAAAAAGCGCCTGCATGGCTGGCGCGCCGAGAATCAAACCGCCTCTTATGGCCTTGACCTTCAGGTAAAGCCCGTAAAGCTCTTCCGAGAAATCGGAGAGCTCTTCAAGGACAAGCCCCCTCCTTTCTGCCTGCCTCGCGGCCTTGATCTGGGAGCGAGAGGGGCAGAAACGAGAGAGATCAACCGAGTGGACCGGAACTAGGATGGTTTTCCACGGAGGATCAAGAAGGTTTTCCGGATCGCATATCCTAACCTGCCAGTAGCCGGCAAATGCCCCGTGCCAGTCATCAGGGGGCCGGGAACCCAAGGGGCCGCCCGGAGCGTCAAATGGGACGGAATACGCGGCCCTCATAAGGTAAAATCTCCTTTCAATGAGAGGGATAACCCCTGCCGGATAGCCCCACTCGTGCCACACCAGGAACCTCATTCGGGAGAATGGGAGGATGCGGCTGACGAACCTGAGCCAGGAAATGGTGTGAAATGGCGTGGCAGAGGGCAGATCCAGGAATTTCAGGTAGACAGGCGAACCCTCATCGTGATCAAGGAACTCAAGGGTGTCTGAGCTCAGAATGTCCTCGTGAAACCGAAACTGGCCCCGCCCTCGGGCAGGAGCCTGAACCGCAGGCCCGTGCCCTGAAGGCTAGTGCCCGCGAACCACTGGGTGTAGATGAACGCCTCTATGCCAGCGAAGAGATGATTGGCCAGGATAACTCCCATCATGGTCGTGGAGAGACTGAACGCGTTCCGGGACGCTGAGCGCAGGCGCATGAACTCCTGCTTGCTGGTCTCGCTGGGCCACTGCCAGGTTTCAGAGAGCTTTACCGAGTCCACATAAGCGGCCTGCTCCTCCGGATCATCCGGGAAGAGACGCCTGGCCTCTGCCCACAGGCCCTGTATGTAGTCGTCGTAGTTCATGTATTCTTCCATCGCGGCCCAGTATTCCTCGCCCCAGTCAGGGCGCGCGCCGGTCTCCTGGTATGCCCATATCCGGGACTCCTCCGCGAGCCTGTCGCCCTTGACCCTGAAGCCCAGGACCCCAGCCCAGGAAACCGCCTCCACGCCCATGAAAGTCCAGCCGGCCGCGTCCTGGCCAGAGGAAAACTGGCCCCAACCAGGAAGGGCCAGGGACTTGAGGCCAGCCTGAAAAGAGGGAGATAAGCCAGCCAGCAAGGCAACCAAAACCATCATCAGGGATATATTTTAAACCATGTGGCCGGGCCTGATCAAAACCGGGCGAGTAGCCGCGCTATCTTTAGCTCAGAGATCAACCTTGGGTTTTGGGTAGCTTCGTATTTTGAGCTCGCACGGGGGTCACGGACAAAGCGAAGCTTTATAATTTAACCCGTGAGAAGGTTCCTGGCCCTGGCGCTCTGCCTCTCATGCGACTGGTTCGGCCTGCGCGACCCTGAGCCGCCAGGCGGGCCTCCTTACTGGGAACAGCCCACGACCCCGGACGCGGTCCTCAGGAACCTGGAAAACGCGCTGAATTTCCAACTGCCTGACAACTACATGGCTTCGGTGGACGAGTTCTTCGTTTTCGCGGCTGACCCATCGCTCCAGGGCCCCCAGTATGAGAACTGGCACAAGGCCACCGAGGACACGGTCATAAGGAACATGATGGCGCAGTTGGACCTGGGCCAGCCAACCCCCATAAACGCAGGGTTCACCATAATTGACGAGTGGTCAGACGGCCCATCTTCTTACTACTACAACATCTCATATGACATAACCGTCTATACCTCTGGCGGGAACATATACAGAGCCCTGGGCACGGCCAAGCTCAACCTGGTGAAGAACCCGGATACCAAGCTCTGGGACATCCTCACCTGGGAGGATTTCAAGGGAGACAGCGCGTCCTGGGCCGAGGTAAAGGTGGTCTTCAGATGACAAGCGTCATCCTCGCGATGAGCGCAGAAATGCTCGCTGGCGCGGGCGCGGCCGCGCCAAACAGGAACGCGGTCGCCCAGAACTGGTATGGGGAGACCGACTACGGCTACAACACCTGGTTCACATTCTTCTTCCAGCTCTCGTATATCAAGGGTTTTCCGCTTGGCCTTGAGCCCTATTTCAGGCTAACTCACATGGACCACAACCAGCGCCTCGCGGTGGACACGGTTGACGGCGTGGAGATGGGGAGTAGGCTGAACGAGTCCATGGTGACATATGAGTTCGGTCTCGCGAGGCCCATATACACGCGGTCAAAGTTCTACCTCCTGGGCGGGGCGGCCTTCACCGGGAACTTCTGCCACTGGGAACGCCAGTTCTACGGCTCCGGCGCGAGAATGATAGACCAGGTCACGCCAGGCGTCCTCAGCCTCGCCAGGCTGGAATACAGGGAGGACTACAAGGAGTGGCTTGGGGACAAGAATGTCACGGTCATAGTTGGCATGTCCGGCCGGCTCAATTACCTGGACTTCAGGCCAGAGGTCTGGCCCTGCCAGGAATGGTATGGACTCATAGATGCTTATGTCGGGGTGAGGTGGTGATGGTCGGCCACGGCCAGATCTAGGATCCGGTTTCATGGGCTATTTTATGTAATGCCCTTCAATAAAGCTGTTGCGGACTTTTCTGGTGCTGAGAGGTTGAACATGAGCGGGGATACCCTATACTCTTTCTAACCTTGCCTTAAGGAAAGAGAAAATGTTCTTGATCGGTCTTATAGGAGTGAGCGCTGAGGTGATCCTGGGCCTGGGACAGGCCGCGCCGAATGAGAGAGCGAGAACACAAACCCCTTACGGTGAGATAGACTTCGGCTACCATATCTGGACAAATTTCTTCGGCCAGGTGACCTATGTAAAGGGCGCGCCGTTTGGAACAGAGCCCTACATCAGAATAGGGATCATGGATCACCCTATGTATGAGAAAACCATTTTTTACAACGATGTCACGAGAATAGGGGTCAGGCTAAACGAGGTCATAACAACCTACGAGCTGGGGTTTTCAAAACCCTGGACCGAGAATCCGCCCTTTCATTCTTATTGGGGTGCCGCTTTCACGGGCAATTTTTGTCGGTGGGAGCGAACGGCGTATGGCTCGAGCGACATGAAGATCATAGACCAGGTCACGCCAGGCCTGGTTGGCTTCGCCCGGGCTGAGTGGTGGTGGAGATACAGGGCTTACATGGAAGAGGAGAAGACAATAAACTGCATAATAGGCCTCTCGCCCAGGTTCTACTACATGGGCTTCAGGCCAAGTGTCTGGCCGTGTCCGGATTGGTTCGTGGTCCTGGAGGGTTATGTTGGGGTGAGATGGTGATCGCCCCTGCAATCAATTCTGTTCAAAAGCAGGGCCTGCCCCTACTCAGGTGATTGGCTGGCTATTTCCTTCTGTATCTCGCCCAAGAGTCCCTCCCCGTGCAGTCTCTTCAGGGTAAGTATGGCGTTCTTTATCGCGCGGGGGCCTGATCTCCCATGGCATATCATAACCAGGCCGTTCACGCCCAAAAGCGGCGCGCCGCCGTATTCCTCAAAATCAACCTTCCTGAGGAGGCCTTTTATTGCCCTCCTCATGAGCATTGCGCCCAGGAGCGTTTCTGGCCTGCCCTCCATCTCGTCCTTCAGGAACCCGAAAACCGCTGAGGCCATTCCCTCGCCGAACTTGAGGATCACATTGCCAACGAACCCGTCCATGACTATGACATCAGCCTTCGGGCTCAGGAGCTCGTGGCCCTCAACGAAACCGATGAAGTTCAGCCCGCTCCTGGCAAGGAGCTCCTGGGTCGCGAGGACCAGGGCATTGCCCTTAACCGCCTCCTCACCAACATTGAGGATGCCCACGCGGGGGCTTCGCGCGCCGAAGAGGTGCTTGTAGGCTAACGAGCCCATTATGGCGAACTGCTCAAGTTGCGCGGGTTTCACATCAACATTCGCGCCCACATCAATTACCAGGTTGTAGCCCCCTTTCCTCCTAGGGAAAAAGGCGGCTATGCCGGGCCTCCTGACGCCCTTGACCGTGCCCAGCTCCTTGAGAGAAAAGGCCATTACCGCGCCGGTGTTGCCGGCGGATACAAAAGCATCGCCCACGCCCTTCGCGAGGAGCCTCAGCCCAACAGCAAGCGAGGAGTTGCGCTTGTATCTAAGTGCTTCGGTGGGCTTCTCGCGGCAGTCAACCCTCTCCGGCGCGTCAACTATTTCAATCCCCGACGAAGCATTTCCGAGTGCGGACGAAATGAGGCTGGCATCGCCAACCAGTATCGCGGATAGGTCTCTCGCACGGGCAAGGGCCGCGAGGGTTCCCTTTATCTCGGGCTCAGGAGCACTATCAGTGCCCCAGGCGTCAACTATGACCCTCATCTAGGCCTTCTCAAGCTCCTTCTCTATCTTCTTCTCGGCCTTTGTCTTTTTCATGACCTTCTCTTCGCCATAGAACCCGCACTCCGGACAAGCCCTGTGGGGGAGCCTGGGCGCGCCGCACCTGGGGCAGGCCACGAGCGTCGGGGCCGAGGCCTTGTAATGGGTTCTGCGCTTCCGAGACCTGGATTTTGATTGGTGTTTCTTTGGAACAGGCATTTCTGTCTCCTCGTGTGTCAAATTTTAATCCTTGCTTGTGGCTGGGATCAAACACGCTTGGGAGGAACCCCATCAGCAGTTGCGGGGCCTGGCAGTTCCCGAATAGAATATAACCATGATCCTTTTACTCCTTTCCCTCTCGGCCTCACCCATGGACTACTGTCCCCTGGCTGTGGGCAACTACTGGGTTTACACTATTCACTGCCAGTATGAGGACGCGAGCGAGCTCCGGCTTGAGATAACGGAGGAAACCGACACCGGTTTTGTCCTGGAGAGCCCCGAGGAAAGGCAGACCCTGCGCGCCTCAGGGGATACCCTCTGGACGATCAGCGGGGCCAGCTACGCGGCTGAGAAGTGGCCGGAAGCCCTCCTGGTCGGCCCTCTGAAAAAGGGAACCGCGTGGGATTGGGCCGGGGGAAGGGCATGGGTCTCAGGCGCGGAGGACATAGCGGTTTCCGCGGGCGGGTTCTCCTGCATCCGTATAGAGAGGAGGCGGAAGTTCATGTCCGGGCCCCTGAACATGGACGAAGAGATAACCGAGTGGTGGGCAAGGGGAATTGGTATGGTCAAGAAGAGAAGGGTTCTCAAGGGGCAAACCGGAACAAGCGGGTGGACATGGGAGCTGGTTGATTACGGGATAAGATAAGGCTTGATCCTGAATATCTATTCGGACGAGGCGGGCCTTGCGCGCTTGAATATTAGAAGGTCCAGGATGACGAATCCGAGGATCATTATGCCTATGGCTATGAGCTGGGTCATGTCGTCCAGGCCAAGAGCCGCCATCAGCGTCGCGTCAAGGAAGATTATCGCGAGGTAAAGCCACCACCTTGCCCTGAAGAATGTATAGACCACCGTAAAAATAACAAACAGGACAAACCAAAGTATGGTCTGGTTCAATTCTTTCTCCTCCTCCAGAACGCGATGTCCTTGGATATGGTCTTTATGGCTCTGCCGGTCGGGCTGTCATCCCTGGCCATGAGACGAGCAAGGCTCTCCGCGTAAAGGGCCATGCAGAAGGAGACCAACAGCGCGCCAAAGGCAACGGCCACCATGTATATTGTCCTTTTAGGCCATATCCTCCTCTGGGGAATCCGCGGGGGATCAACCACCTGGATGGTCGGAGCGTCGCGCTTCTCAAGGAGCTTCGCGCGCTCGTATTCCTCCATGAGGACTTCATATACCGCTCCCTGGACCTCCACCTCCCTCTGGAGCCTGGCTAGCTCAATCATCACATCCGGAAGGCTGTCAAAGGCAACGCCGAACCCAGCGCCAAACCCGCCTGTCCCGCCCTTCTCCATCCTGGCCAGCTGTGATTCCAGGCTTGCTATGTCCCTCTTGAGCGCGACCACATCCGGATGGTTGGGTTGGGCATATTGAAGGGCTGATCCCAGGAGATATTTCTTGCTTATAAGCTGGGCCTTCATCTGCGAGTATGCAGAGATTATGCCGGAAACCTCCTCCGGCAGGCCGGTGGTTTTGTGCTTGGACTGGAAACTCTTCAGGGAATCCTCAATCCTGCGAATTGAATCATCCAGCTCAACGAGTCTGCC
>CBFGJU010000167.1:0-2989 GCA_965649155.1 Caldifarciminota bacterium
GAGGGTAGTGGGTGCATCCCAGGACGAGTGCCTCCGCGTCTCGCATGTCGTGGAGGTAATGCTCAACTACGGCCCTCGGTATGGGGCCGGTTACCATGCCCTCTTCCACCAGCGGAACGAACAAGGGGCATGCCCGTGCGGCTATCTGGGCTTTGGGTTGGCGTTCCCTTATCAACCTTTGATACTCTCCCTTGTTTATGCTTGCTGTTGTTCCTGTTATGCCTATCTTGCCGAAACTCCTTTCTGAAAAAACGGCCGCGCCCGCGCCAGCCTCAACAACCCCCACGGTTGGGACAGGGCTTTTTTCCCTTATTTTGTCCATGGCGACCGAGGCCGAGGTTGAACACGCGACCACCACCACTTTTACATCCTTTTCAAGTAGAAAATCCAGGTTCTCAAGCGAGAATCTTATCACGGCCTCGGCCGATTTTGTCCCGTATGGGAGTCTCGCTGTATCCCCTAGATATACAATATCCTCTGATGGCGCCAGTTTCACGAACTCCCTTACGACCGTGAGGCCTCCGAGGCCGGAATCAATGAATTCCTTTACGCCCTGGACTATGCCTTTTACCAGCTGCTCCTGGACCTCCTTTTTCTGAAGCTCCTTCGCGTCGGATTTGTTTGAGATGAAACCCATCTCAACCAGGACCGCTGGCATGTAGCAACCCCTTAGAACATAGAAACCCGCCTGTTTCACTCCGCGATCCTCAAAACCCGTCTTCTTCATTATTCCCTCGTGGATGTAGGTCGCGAGGTCCTGCGATTCTTTCAGATACTCGTTCTGGATCATGTCCGAGAGTATGAATCCGATCATGTCAGACTTGTCCGGGGATTCGCTCTCGTATTCTATTGCCTTGTTCTCAAACGCGGCGACCGATCGCTCCCAGTCCGTCCTCGCGGCCGCCAGGAAGTATGTCTCAACACCGCAGGCGTCCTTGTTCTTTCCCCAGTTGCAGTGAAGGCTTATGAAGAGGTCTGCTCCGGCCCTGTTGGCTATCCTGGCCCTGTCTCCGAGCGTTACGAACCTGTCCTCGTCCCTGGTAAGTATCACCTTTATCCCGAGCTCTTTTTCCAGCTCCTTCTTCAGCGCGAGCGCGACCGGCAGGGTTATTGTCTTTTCGTGCAGATCATTGTAACCCACTGCTCCGGGGTCCTTTCCGCCGTGCCCCGCGTCTATCACTATTAGGTCTATCTTCCTTTTCTTCTGCTCTGGTTCCTTTACCTTCTTGGCCCTGTAGACCGATACCGTGAAGGACTCGGCCCTATCGGTCAGGCCATATCCAGCCGCTCCCTCACCGAGGGAGATCCGGAGGGCCGTTCCGGCCTCGGTGTGATTGACCCTGACCTCCTTAACCGGCCCCACGCCATCAATGCGAAACGCCTTCCAGTAGAACCCGCCCGGAACGCCTATAACCAGCAAGCTTGGGCTTGAGGGGTCTGCCTTGGGCTTCAGGTGAGTTCCCTGGGCGTATTTCGCCGTCAAGCACACCGAATCCCCTTTGTCCTCAAGGGATATGCTGGCTATCGTCGGGTTCTCTGATTTGACGAAGAATCGCTTTTTGTCCCTGTCCCAGTAAGCATATCCCTTTATCACCTTGCACAGGATGAAGGAGAGGAATTCCGCCGGCATGTAGAGAACCTCCTCCTTCCAGAAAGATTCCGGCGCTTTGTAATAATTGTCGTTGAGCTTCATTCCCCCGTCGTCCACCTTTATCCTCACCTCCTTGATCTGGGTGGCAAGCCATTCACCGTCGGATTTGGTCATTCCGAAAGCGGCAAATACGCTATCCGGCGGCACAAAATCGCCGTTTTCCATTGAGATGCAGGGCACATTCACATAGGTCACGGACGCGAAAAGCAGTTTGATCATGCCCGGTATCACCCCTTCAGTTCCCTTCTGATGTCCCTTTCCATGTCCCTTTTCTTGATCGTTTCGCGCTTCTCATACTTCCTCTTGCCTCGGCCAAGGCCAAGCTCCAGCTTAATAAGGCCCCTTTTCAGGTATATGCTCAGAGGAACCAGGGTGTAGCCCCTACGGGAAACCTTGCCTACCAAGCGTTTTATCTCGTCCTTCCTGAGAAGGAGTTTCCTGGGCCTTGTTGGTTCGTGGCCGAAGTGGCCGGAGTGGGGATACACCGCGACATGCATATCCTTCAGCCATATCTCGTTGCCGACCGGTTCAGCATAGGCTTCGGCTATGGAGACCATGCCTGCCTTGATGGATTTCACCTCAGAACCCAGGAGCACTATGCCACACTCCACGGTTTCGGTTATTTCGTAGTCTCTCCTGGCCCGGCGGTTGGAGACTATGACTTTTACCGGGGGCATCCCAGATCAATTTGAACCCTGTGCACATCACCCAGAAGTCCTTGGGGTGTCCAGGAGTAGGCCAGTTTGGTGGAGCCCAGCCTGAAAAGGGCCCCGGCGCTCAGTCCAGTCAAAATGTCGCCCTCGCCGGCGAGTTTTCTCGTCTTTGAGTTGAAGGAAGCCGCTACGCCAATGGGATAACCATAGACCCACCAGACCACGCCCGCGTTCCCGTATACGGGCAGGTCCATCTGGGAACCAAGACCCAGGGCCGTCTCCCAGCTCTTTCCGGGCGAGACCCACTTTGCTCCAAAATCAAGGCTGAATGGCAGTTTTGACCTGACCGATTCAAAGGGTAGGAATTCAAACCCTATGTGCCTTGCCTGGACCGCCCAGAGGACATCAGAAGTGCCCATGGCCAGCCTTCCAAAGCCTATGTTAATTGCGCCAGCAAAGGCAGATTGCCCCGCGGCTGACTGGAACAGCAATTCAGCACCGGCAAAAATGGTGTATCCCTTCCAAGCAAATGTCCTGGCCCCTGAGATGGCGCCGGCGTGATAGGCGAAATCTCCCGTATAGTTGCCGACAGTGTCATAGCCCTCTATTGATCCCGAATTCAGGTATAGTCCATCCAGATAAAATCCCTTCAGAAACCCGCTAACCTTGCCCGCTTTTATTCCGG
>CBFGJU010000168.1:0-431 GCA_965649155.1 Caldifarciminota bacterium
GGACTGAGATGTGCAGGGCACGCCCTTCCGGCTCTAAGGAAGGAATCATCTCAAGCTCGCCCAGGATCTTGCCCCCTCCCTCAGCTACCAAAGCGGTTCCTCCCGAACTGAGCAGGTTTTCCAGGTGTTGTCTGCATAACCCTTCATCCATCCATGGTCCTCCTGAGAGCCACCTTTCATAAGGGCTCAGGGATTTACAGGCTCTCCTGACCGGATTGCCCTTTGAATTATACCAGACAGAGGTATTGGAGATATGGACGCTGACTATTCCCTTAACATCCTGAGGCCCCGCCTCTCTCACTCTCATCTACGGAACCGTCACCCCCAAAGCCTTCATTGCGGCTGATGTGCGAGGCGCAATGTCCGGATGGTATGTTGAGATGAACTCCCACATGGTGCCTTTTTTCTCCGGCCTCCTTATCCATGTCTGG
>CBFGJU010000168.1:441-2953 GCA_965649155.1 Caldifarciminota bacterium
CTTCGCGACGGTCAGATATTCCTTGAACTTCAGGGCCTCTGAGGCGAGGGAATCCATCATGGCGCCAGCCATTATTGGATAGGGGGAATCGTTGGCATATGCCCTGTATAGGGAATCCGCGGAGAAATAGGAAAATAGGATCTCGCACCCGGCTGAAAAGCCTGTTTGGACCCTTGCCTTGAAGTCGCCGGTCAGGACATTCACATAAACGGTGTCCATGCGGTCAAACGGGATTGCATCAACTGCCTGAACCCACTCCTTTACAGTGATTACCCTGCTAATATAGTCCCCCGGCATAACCGTGGCAGGGCCAGGCGCAGGAGGCCACGAGACGCCGTATATATCGGCCAGGGTTTTTATCAGCGCATAGGCTTGCGGATTCTCTTTTGCGAGGTGCCAGTGCGCGCCGGTTTTTACCTTTATGGCCCCGCCTGATACAAGGGGTATCTCGCCAATAACCCTTTGTGCCAGTGAGAGATCGTTGAAGAAATTGTAGACATCGGTCTTGACGACAGCTTTTTCCATGTATTCCTTCGCGGCCTTGGCTGTTCCGGTCGTCTTGAAAGAATAGAGGCCCGATACCGGGAGATACTCGCCCCAGTTCGCCAGGACAACCGTGTGCCGGTCAAGGTATTTTTCAGCAAGCTTCGCATATGGTTCGCCCAGGTCAAGGCAGGCCTTGTTCGCGCCCGCGAGCGCGCCCGCGGCGCGTTGCATGTCAGCCAGGGGAATCGTATCCTTTGCCCCTGCAAAGAGAATCAAAGCTATCCCGATCATTTCAGTGTCTTTCCGAAAACCCTGAGCGTTCTCTGGGTCACATCCACCAGATCCGGAAGGAACCACTTCACGAAGTCCCACCTGGTGCCGCGCTTTTCAGGGGTTTCTTTTATGGCCTGGGTTCCGTCCGGCCCTGTGACCAGCTCCCTTTTCGCTTCCTGGAAAAGGTAGTTTCCTTCCGTGAGATACCTTGCGAAGAAATCAACTCTGGCCTTGAGCTCGCTCATCTCGGTCTCTATCTTTGCCTTCATGGGCGATTCTTCCGCATATATGTTGTATATCTGGAAAACACTGTCGGATAGGAGGAAGCCCTTGAAGAGTTCCGCTGATTTGCTGAAGTTGACCTCTGCCTTTGACTTTATGTCCTTCTTGTAGACCATGACCATGGATGTGTCGTTCGTGACCTCAACCCTGCTGTAGGCATCCCAGAACTCTATTACCACCCTGCACTTGTCAACCAGGTCCTTTGGCAGAGGCTTTCCGGCCTGCCTTGCCCTTTTTTCGTCCACACCCCACTTTATCCCGTAGGCATCCGCCAGGGTCTTGAAATAACGATACTCGTCCGGGTTTTCCACCCACAGCTGGACAGCGGTGCTGATCTTGACCTCTGTTTCCGGGCGATACGCCTCCTGAATGGGGGCACGGTATATCACTATCTGCTTGTCCAGCTTGGTAAAGCACCTGTTCACGCCAGTGGTGGCTTCTACGCTGTTCACATAGGCCGCGGCCTTGGTGGCTGAATCCGGATCGGAGAAACTGAAACCTCCCCTGCCATCATATTGACCGAGGGTGGATAACCTGTTCGCGGCCAGCTCCATTTCTGAAACGGCCTCGGCATATATACCGCCCTTCTTCTTCCCGAGCTCCAGCGCGCCCATGATCGCGCCGGCCCTTTTCTGGGCCTGGCCCAGGTCAATCAGGGTATCCTTTTGGGACGCGAGGACCATAACCAGTATGCCTATCATCTTTCCTCCGTTGGATATTATAATGCAGGGGAATGGGCTGATGCCTGGCCATTATAGTCTTCAGGAATGCCTCTCGCGTGCCTTAGCTAGGAAAGGGCCTGAGCCGGGTTAGCCCGGAGAAATACCTTGTCAATCTCGTCCTCCAGGGGAACTACCTCGCGATGGTCAGACGGCCCGTGTGGACCTTCTCGGCCTGCTTCAGGGTATAGAGATAAACCCCCGGCAACATGCCTGTCACATCCAAGTCGCAATGGCCCGAGGCCTCTTTTTCCAGGATTGGCCTTCCCGTCGCGTCATAAAGCTTTACCGAGAAGGGGCCTGATTCGGTGGCAGTGAACCTGACACGGTTTGACGCTGGATTTGGCCAGACCGCAAAGGCGATGGCCGGGTTTCCCCTGCCATCAATGGACATCGGGTAATCGTTCAGCCAGGTCTGGACGCCGGTGGGAGACCACGCGCCACCTGTCAGATCAATCCTGCCGTCCCTGTTCAGGTCTCCTGGCCAGAGGTTCTCGTAGTAGGCCTGGGGCGAGAGAGTTCCCTCGGATGTCCAGCCGAACGCGCCGTTCCCCAACCAAAGATAGACATACCTCTGGTTTACATTGTTCGCGACCAGATCAAGATCCCCATCGCCGCTGAAGTCAGCGAAAGCCACGCCCCAGCACTGGTTAGTCTGCATGAAGTTGTTTCGCTGTGTCCAGGAAAAGGGCCCGGTCAGCTCATAGACATAGACCCCGGTGCCGTTGTTGGCGCCGGCAAGGTCAGGGTCT
>CBFGJU010000169.1:0-2942 GCA_965649155.1 Caldifarciminota bacterium
ACTTCGCCCACCTGCCTACGGTGTCCACCCTTCCCGTCCTGGCCACGATGACCTCGGCTTTTCCGTCCCCGTCCATGTCAGCCAGGATGGTCATGGGTGTTCTTTCCTCCGGTTCCCCGGCAGTCCTCCTCCAGGCGACCAGGTCGTTTCTGACCCGGAATGTCATCGGCCTGCCCGGAACAGATACCCCATGAATGAACACTCCGGTGTGGCCGCCGCGGTTCGCCCTGGTATCGGGTGTTGTGTAGGGTCCGAGCTCCGTGTTGTTCCCTTGATAATAGGGGTCGCGCGGAGAACCAAACCAGTCATAGGGATAGGTGCCCCAGTATTCAAGGTCCTGAACATGATCCGCCTCCTCAAGGTCAAGGCCCATGGGCCGGACCGCGTTCATCTCGTAATAATCCGTTGATTCTATTATTGCCTGGTCAACATGCCACACGAGAAGCCCTTCTCCTGGCAACAGGAAGTCCCACTCGCCATACTGGGGCCCTATTACCACCCCGTCCTTCCAGACCGGGAGAACCGTCCCGTCTCCGTTCAGATCGCGCAGGCGGTTCTCAACCATGTAGTATTCCTGATCGTTGAGCTTTACCTTCACGAACCTTGGCGTCCCCTCCCGGCCGACCGAGTCCAGCGAACCCGTGAGCGCGCAGGCCGGATAGACCGTAATGGCCGTGTCCTCTGGCTTTGGGGTTATCTCGTCCCATATGCTGTCCCCGATGAAACCAACCCCGAACGCGTAGTTCTTGAAATACCAGTTCATCCAACCGAGCCTGCTCCAGCCGGAGTGCAGGACCGGATAAAGCCCCGGCGGTATGCCCCTTTCTCTGTCCTCAAGGTATGGCGCCGAGCCCTGCATGTCCCACCCGCCAACCCCTATTCCCTTGTAGGATATGTCATAGAGATCCGGTATCTGCCATATAAGGTGGGTCATCTCGTGGACGAGGGTGGCCTGGAGCCTTATCCGCCAGCCGTCCTGGGTCATCTCCTCCGGCATTACCGAGCACGACCATATGGTGTCCGTCCCCTCGTTCGCCAGAAGGTATGGCGTTCCAAAGTAATAATAAAACGCCCCCGAGAAAGCGGTGAGCGCGGGGATGTCCATAGGCGTGTTATACGCGACATCGGTCTGGTATGGCGAGCCAGCGTGAAAGAGCATGACCACTGGTAAAACACCCTCCATGTAGTCAGGAGTCCCGTTGCCGTCCAGGTCGTTGAAGTCAACCGTGGGATCAAGGTCCGCGACGTCAACAGCGTCCTTTATCAACAGGACTATCCCCTGGGCCCAGAAATCCCAGTCTCCATAGTAGCGCATCCTGTGGGGCAGTTGATACGCGGAATCCCTCGCGTCCGGTTTCACGACATACTCAACCCTGACCCCGCCCATTGTTTCCTCGGAGAAATACTTCTGCGCCATCTCCATCATGCGCTCAAAATAGATCTTGTCGTGCGGCGGATCGTAGGTTAGCTCGCCCTCGTTTCCCTGCGGCACCATGATGAATTTTCCGTCCCCTGTGGTCTCCGGGTCATCCGGAACCTCTTTCTGGAACTCCACTCTCAGGACGAGAACCCTTACAACCAACGGTGAATCCGCGTTCAGGCCCTGCACCTTCCAGCCGTAATCAAGGGGATTTAGTCTGTAGTTTATCGGCGCGAATTCGCGCTCCAGTTTAATTTGCCTTTCCATTGCCTTTATACCCTCGGGACCGAGCTCGCCTGCCATCGCAAGGCCCGTGGTCAAGAGAAAAAACAGAACTCTCCTCATTCCTAAATTATAAACCACATGGGCCTTATCTTGCCATTTGTTGGCCTTGATCCGGCCTGAAGCCTCGCTTGATAATATGAGCCAGAAGGAGATCTGTTATGCCAAAAAGGAACCTTTCGGCCGAGAAAAGGGTAAGGCAATCCGCGAAACGGCGTCTTGCTCACAGGGCCATAAAGACCTACATAAAGAACAGGATAAAGGAGTTCAAGGCCGAGAAGGACGGGGAGAAGAAGCAGGAGCTCCTGAGAAGGATATACTCGGCTCTGGACAGGGCCGTGAAGCGGGGCGTGTATCACCGCAACGCCGCGGCGAGGAAGAAGTCCAGGCTGGCCTCGTCAATGCGCAAGTGAATCTGGGCGGATAGCTCAGCCCGGTGAGAGCGCCTGCCTTACAAGCAGGAGGGCACAGGTTCAAGTCCTGTTCCGCCCATTCATCTTGGTGATAGCCCAGATACGGAAAATCCTCGCCGGAGGGTTAGCCTAATCAGGTAAGGCAGCTGATTTGAAATCAGCCGGGCGAAAGCCCTTGGGGGTTCAAATCCCTCACCCTCCGCCTTCATCCCAGAAATTTCAGCAATAACGATCGGGAACCCCTTTTGTTCGCAACGAAAACAATACATCAGGAGGAGCGCAGTGTTCGTTCGGGCGGGATAAAAAAGCCCCCGGATGTCCGGGGGCTCTGGTTTTCGTCAATTTCCTTACTGGGTCCTGAACTGATAGAGCAAGGCGAGCTTGCCGACAGCCTCGGAGGATTCACCCGTGATGAAGTACGGCCAGTTGTAGAGGAGGTCCTCGCTCACGGTCGCGTCAAAGCGGACGGGGCCCTTGGCAATGCCAGCGCCAAGGCTAACATAAAGTCCTGACCCGCCCATGAACTTCCAGACATTATCCGGGTCTGACTTGTCCTGATACATGGTTAACAGAGAATTGCTCAGTCCGCCCCTCATGATGAACCAGTCGTTCAGTCCGAGCTCGCCGCCAAGGTTCATGTCAAGGCCGACACCGAGGCTGGAGGCATCATCGTTGCCCTTCCACTGAGAACCGCCCACAGAGAGGCCACCGGCAACCAGGCTGTTCTCAGAAGGCTTCACATTGAAACCGGCGTTAACGCGGCCACCCATGGTCTTGTCAATGTCCTCGGTATCTCCGACCTTGGTGCCGTAGTCGGTCATGTAGAA
>CBFGJU010000170.1:0-2935 GCA_965649155.1 Caldifarciminota bacterium
CGGAGGCCTTTGCTGGCAAAAAAATAAGGGAGACCAACGCGAGGGCTGTGTATGGCGTGAACATAATAGGCATAAGGCGCAGGGTCCCAGAGATGGATCAGGAAGGCAAGGTCACCTACAAGGAGGTGACCATCATAACGCCCTCAGCGGAAGAAGAGATAAGCTCTGGAGACCTCCTGATAGTCATAGCGAAAGATGAAGACATTGAAGCCCTGAAGAAGCTCTGAGAAGGCTTATGGGAATTGAAGAACTGCTGGAAGAAGCAAAGTTTGAGCTCGTGGCCGGAAGGTATGACAAGGCCGAAAAGTTCCTCAAGAAAATTCTCAAAGACAATCCTGAGAACATTGAGGCGCTTCTTAATCTAGGCATTCTATACGAGATAAAACACCAGGATTTCAAGGCAATGACCTGCTTCAATCAGGTCCTTGAAATAGACCCTGAGCACAAAGAGGCCAGAGAGCACCTGGAGAAACTCGCGGAGCTCTGATACCTGCTTGATCTTTGTTGGTCCTCATCAGAAACCAAGAGCCAGTAAAGTTATTGGTTGTTGTTTTTGGTTGACAGCGGGAAACTAGACGATTGGCAAGCTAGCTATGCCGGGGGCGGGAGTTGAACCCGCACGGGATTGCTCCCACTAAGTCCTGAACCTAGCGCGTCTGCCAATTCCGCCACCCCGGCAGGCCCAAGATTATAACGAGCCGCGCCGGCAGTTTTCAACCATTAAACGAAAGCCCCGGCTAGATAGCCGGGGCAGTTTTATCATTGCGAGCGGGCTCAGTAGACCGCGGCCTTGCCCCTCATAACGACATCCCTGTGCCTGGCCTCTATAAAGTAGATACCGGCAGGCAGGACAACCGCGGTGGGTTCTCTCTTTATGACGAGCTCCTTCACCTTTCTGCCCGACGCGTCCCAGATAATGGCCTCAGCGTCCTGGAATCCGGAGACGCTCATATACAGAATGCCTTTGCCGGACCTGGCAAGGAGTTGCGGGAGAAGCCCGCCAATCTCCTCGTCAGAGCCGAGGAGACAGCTGGTTCCGGGGCCGTCTATCGCCGTGATGTTGTTGCCGCCGGTGAGGCCGCCGGATCCCAGGAGGACTATCTCCGAGCAGGCGTCCCCATCTATGTCTCCAACAGCTATCGGGTTATCAACCGCCCACTCCGTGACGCCGTCCTGGTCGTAGTAATCGTATCTCCACTTGTATGGTCCACCCGACGCCGCCGGAAACACATAGACAAAGCCGTCATCAGCGGTCTTCACGAACTCAAGGGTTCCGTCGTGGTCAACATCGCATATAGCGCCGCCGCCGTCGTATGTCCAGTAGTCAATCTCATACTTCCAGCGCTCGGAGCCAGAGGAGTTCAGGCAGATGAACCAGCTCTTCCAGGATGTGGTGTCACCGGTCACGGTGTCATCCGCGCCGCCCGTGCCCAGGAAAATCTCTGTTCTGCCGTCTCCGGTCACATCCCAGGCGACCAGGTTCTGGAAGAGGAGGGATTGCGCGTAGCCCCTGGAGTTGTTAGGGATGCTGTAGTTCCATATCTCGGAGCCGTTGGAACCCTGAAGGGCGTATATCCGGTTGTTGTCCCCGCGGTAGACTATGACATCAAGCCTTCCGTCGCCCGTGACATCGCCCAGGGTAGCTGTGACAGTTGAAGCAGTAGCCATGATGAAGCCGGAGGGATACTTCCACATTATGGATCCGGTTGAGCTCAGGCAGACTATGCACCTTGCGGCCCCGACAGTCATGTCGTTTATGGCCACGATGATCTCGTTGCCCGCCGCGCCATCAACATTGCCGGCCGTTATGCCGTTTATGGAAACTCCGAGGGTTCCCAGAGAGGCAGACCTCCACCTTATGGTTCCGTTGCCGTTGTAGCAGAAGAGCGTGTCGTTGAACTGCTGTCCTACCAGGATCTCAGGCACATTATCGCCGGAGACATCAGCCAGGCATACAGGAGCCATTATCTGCTGGCCGTTGCTGACCGTGTCCCGCCACTTCTCGGCCCCTGTCACCGCGTTCAGGCAGAAGATGATGCCGGGCATCTGCCGGGCCACTATGAGCTCAGGCAGGCCGTCGCCATCAACATCCCCGACAGCAGGGGTTGAGTTGGGGGACATGTCAGAGCCTATGTTCACGCTCCAGATGGTGTTGCCTGTGTTGCCATCAAGGCACTTGACCAGGGAGCCGTCGTAGAAGAGGACCTCACAGCCAACATAGTCCCCGCGCACATCGGCTATCACGGGGCCGGATGACCTCTGTATTGATGGGGTTACCGGAACGCGCCACTTCACCGTGGGGCTGGTTATGTTCGCGCCGGGAACAGACTGGTATGAGCTTCGCTCCTTGTCATAGCCCAGTGTAGGCCAGGCGTAGCTTGGCGTATATGCTAATAGCATTAACAACATTCTGCGCCTCCTTTGTGCTGGCGCAAATTATAAACCAACGGGCATGGATGATCAAACGCGAGCCGCGCGAGGTCGCAGGCCGGAACCACCCAGCATTATAATTTGGGCCTTTGGAAGAGAAAAAAGAACAAAGAGGCAATCTCAGGGAGAACTTCAGGGCCTTTTTCGGCATGATCGGCGCGTGGCTCAGGGGAAAATACAAACCACGCAAGAGGCTCTACTTTGTCCTGGTCGGTTCAGTGCTCTATTTCGTTCTGCCTTTTGACCTCATATCAGACCTGGCGCCCCTGGTCGGCATAACCGATGACGCGGTCGTTTTGGGCATACTCATCAAGTTTTTCGCTGACGAGGTCAGGCGCTACATGGAGCAGTTCAGGACGCATGATACCGCTTTTACCGATACTCCTAATCTTCCCCCAGGAGACGGAAACCCTTAGGGTTGATGACGGGACGCCTTCCGGCTGGGGCGGAAATGCCTCGTCCGATTGGTGCGAGGCTGTTGGCCTGCCCGTTCCGGACTCCTCCT
>CBFGJU010000171.1:0-2935 GCA_965649155.1 Caldifarciminota bacterium
CGCGAACCGCGAATGTCCCTGCCAGGTCATATCTCACTGGTGTCGGCCCCTGAGTTCTCGTCTGCCAGCTGTTGCCGGATATGTCATACCAGTAATTGGTGCGGGTTACCTCAGCCGCTGTGGCTCCATATGCCACTGGGAGCCAATCCCAGGATGTATCGGTCTTGAAGAAACCAGCGAACCCTGCGGGATATGCCCTTCCGCCCGGAGGAAGGGTGCCATTCTCCCAGATCAACCCTAAAAGCGCTATGCTTAACATCATCTCTACATATCCTCCTTATTCACCATTAGCTAGTGGTTATATTATACAGAAAAACCCGGGGGCGATCAAGGCCCCCGGTTTTGGGCCGGATCCAAAGGCTAAATCAACGCGACCCCAGCGAAAACCGCGCTAATACCCTCAACCCTGGCCGAGGCACCCTTCACCACGATCTCCTTGATCCCAATGCCCCTTGAATTCAAGGCCTCTTGGGCCATGAACCTTACACGATTCTCAGCTTCATCAAGGAGAACCGGGCCAGAAAACTCCATTATAACTCCAACATCATCTGGGGAGGCCGGGATACCGGCCGCGACGGCCGCTGAGATTACCAGGCCCTCCTCTCCCGAAACCAGGGACGAAAACGCGATCGGCAAAAGGGAGCCTGGCGGAAAATCAATTTCATCAACGAGGACAGCCCCTGGCGGGATTATGGACGAGACCTTTACGAGATTGTAATGGGATATACCCGCGGCAAAAAGCGCCTTGTCAAAAGCCAGGAGCTCGGTCTCGCCACGGCCCGCCCCAACCCTTATGCAAAACCTGCTAGGCAGTCCAGGCAAAAGGCTTTTCATCCGTGAGTATCCTCCCCTTTTCGGCGAGTGCCCTTCTCATGTGGCCTGGCAGGGCTAACATGGCCTCGTGAATTTCTTGATTGTAGTGGGAAAGTCCGGGGACATCCCTGAAGGTTTTCGGAACAAGCGGCAATCCCTTCGTGGCAATAGCAAATGCCCAGAGAAGCTGGAATGAAAAAACATAGGCTGTGTAGATACCGACCACCGGAAATACTTCTCTCAGGGTAGCATAAACGCAGGCAGAAAGATCCGGATAAACCGGATCCGCGGATCCGACCTGAGCAACAAAAACCCCGTCATCCGCAAGCTTGTCGTGGACTATCTCGTAAAATTCCCTGGTATATAGCAATTGCGCGGGGCCAACCTCAAGCGGCTCCGGCAGGTCTGAGATTATTACATCGCATTTACCAGGGATGTCTGCAAGGGTCGCCCTCGCGTCAGCGAAAAGGAGCCTCGCGCGAGGGTCTCCGAAGGCCCCCTCGCTCCAGGAAGGAAGATGGGCCCTGCAGATCTCAACGAGCTCCGCGTCTATGTCGCACATAACGCATTCCTCAACCGGATAGCGCAAAACCTCTCGCAGTGTCGCGCCCTCCCCTCCCCCGGCTATGAAGATCCTCTTCGGGTTCGGGTGAACCTGCATTGCCGGGTGGACAAGGCACTCGTGATAAACCGCCTCGTCAACCTCCGCGGATTGCAATTTGCCATCCAGGAAGAGAGTCATGCCAAAGGGTTTTATCCTTAGAATATCAACCCGTTGGAACTGGGTCCTGCCGGAAAATATCCTCTCCTCTATCCTGTATGAATAAAGGAGATCGTCGGTGTGGGTCTCGGAAAACCAGTCTTCATTGAGCATGAACAAATTATAACCGCGCGAGTTGATCGTTCGCACCCGCGGCATTATAATTTGGCAGTGGAGGTGATCGTGAAAAAATTCCTTCCTCTATTGTTACTTGGTCTCATGTGTGCAGTGGGCCTTGCCGAGGCCCAGACGAAGAAATGGACCATCGCGGTCTATCTCTGCGGCGACAACAACCTGGAAGAGGCTGGCATCACCGACCTGAACGAGATGGAGTATGCCATAGACACGAGCAAATACAGGGTCTTCGTGCTCATGGACAGGATATCCGGCTATGACGGCTCAAACGGGAACTGGACGGACACCAGACTGTTCAGGGTAACCCATGACGCCGACATGGCAACGATAAACTCCACCCTCATCAAAAACTGCGGCGAGCTGAACATGGGAGATCCGGCCAACATAATCTGGTTCATGGACACGGTGAGACTGCTCTCATCAACCGAGTGCTACTGGCTTATACTCTGGAACCACGGGGACGGCTGGCGCCCCATCCACAACGGCAAGGATGTCTGCTTTGACGACACGAACGGGGACGAGATCTCGGTTTCCGGCGGAGAGCTCAACTACGCTTGCGAGGAGGTTTTCAAGGACCTGGGAAAGAACCTTTCCATAATATCCTATGACGCGTGCTTGATGGGCATGCTTGAGGTTGAGTACGAGACAAAGGACTACGCGGATGTCACCATGCACTCCCAGGAGATAGAGCCGTGGGATGGTTATCCCTACGATGACATACTTAGCTGGTTGAACTCAAACCCTCAGGCCACGCCCAGGGAACTGGCCAGACAATCCGCGTATCTCTACACCCAGTCATACAGCAGTGGAATAACCCAATCCGCTGTTGACATGGGGCCCTGGTATACCAGGTATTGTCTTGCGGTTGACAGGTTCTCCAGGGAGCTCATAAAGGCCGGCGGCAAGAGCAATTCAACCATATACACGGCGCTATCGGGAACCCAGTATTTCAGCTATTCAAGCTACAAGGACCTCTATCACTTTGCCCAGCGCATAGTCGCGCAGGGAAGCCTTCCCGCGTCCCTGAGGAACGCCGCGCAGGCTGTCATGGACCTGCAGGGCTCAGGGGTCATAGGGGATACCACCCTCCTCGGCAATTTCCAGAAAAACTACGCAAACGCCCACGGCATAACCATATACGGGCCAACAGGCTCGCCATCAGCCGGATACACCAACCTCTACTGGGTGCCGAACTCAGCTTGGTATTGGTTCATAAATGGCTCAACA
>CBFGJU010000172.1:0-2932 GCA_965649155.1 Caldifarciminota bacterium
GACCGAGGGTTGCCTGGTTCGTTCCCCTCGCTATAACGGCCAGTTGGGGCGCGGCAGGCACTATGGCGAGCGCGGCTATGGGGAACTCCAAAAATGGTAGGTGGCCGACCTGGAAAAGGAGCCTGCCGAGGGCCAGAAGCCTTGAGGGCCAGAATAACCTCAGCCCCAGCTCCATGAGGGAAAGGGGTGTTATGCCATCTATGCCGTATCGGTAAAGGAGCCGGCCCTCTGCCCTTCCGGGCGCGACCCAGTCCTGGAACCACAGCGTGAGAGGAACCGCGGCGACCCCAAGGGGAAAGAGCCATAGCCAGGCCCACCTTCTGGTCACGATTGCCATGGCCGCGCCCAGGCACGCGAGGACCAGGCCGCCGGATTCGCTGGTCAAAAGCATTCCCAGGGCAAAAGCGGCAAAAAGGGGATAATTCTTTCTCAGCCCGGCCCAGGCCAGGAATATACCCAGGGGAAGAAACGCCACATCCGGATAGGGCGCATCCCCGCCCATCCACCAGGCCAGGGGCATGAGCGCGACCAAGAGCGCCGAGGCACCCGCGCCACGCTCATCCAGGCCAGCCTGCCTCGCCAGGAGCCAGGCTCCGGGGACCGCGGAGAAGAGGATCAACTTCTGGACCAGGATGACACCAGCCAGGCCCGTGAACCGATACAGGATTCCCATGGGGTAGAAGATGAAATACGGGTGGTGAATCCCCATGAACTCCGGAGATAGTTTTCCGATTGATATCCGATAGATCACGCTTTCAAAGACTGCCGTGTCCAGGCCCGAAAGGGCCATTGTCCGGATGTTCCACAGGGTTGCCAGCCACCAGGCGAGGGCGAGAACGACCCAGGCGGCCACTGGCCAGGGCCAGCTCCTGCCGATCCAGGAGGCTACCCTGCCGAAATATTCCCTCCAGCGGGTAAGCGCGAGACCAACAAGGCCAAGACCAACCGCCTGCATGCCGGTTCCGAGCATGTCCCTGAGAGAAACCCTTAAGCCGCAAACGAGAGCGAGAGGGCCTTGGGTAAGCCTGAGGACCACTGCCGAAATTAGCCAGGCCAGAGAGAGGACAACCAGGCCAAGGCCAATCCAGTCTCCCGCGACCGAAAGCCTTCCTTTCAAAGCGTCAACTCTTCCCACTCGGTGTTCGCCTGCACGAGGCTGAGAAGGTTCCTGCCCGTGTTCGCCATGAGCGCGAGGGACGAGACCATTCCCGCGGAGAGGAAGTCAAAGACCCGGTGATCAGGGGGAAAACCTTTTGCCAGAAGGGCGAACGCGGCGTTTGAGACCTGGTGGCCGACGACGAGGACATCCCCGCGTTCAGATGCCTTCAACTCCGCCATGAATTCGGACACCCTTGCGGCAACATCCCTGAAGCTCTCGCCGCCGGGGGGCCTGAAACCCTCAACGGTTTGAAGGTTCCTGAGTTCAGGCATCTCCGAGACCTTCCTCCCTTCCCAGAGTCCGTGGTTTATCTCCCTGAGCCTGGAGTCAACCATGTGTGGTATGTTCCAGGAATTCAGGAGCGCGAGCGCCTCAGCGGTCTGGACTGCCCTCGCCAGGTCAGAGGAATAGATTATCTCAGGGTTCAGGCCGGAGAGCTTCCCCGCCAGGTTCTCAACCTCCTTGAGGCCCGTCTCCGATAGGGACTCCCCCTTCCAGCCTTGCAACCTCCCTTCCTCGTTCCAGGGAGTCCTGCCGTGCCTGACCAGAATTACTTTCACGACATTCCACGGTTTTGACGAGCAACAAGCGATGTTGAGCGCAAGCGAATACTCAACGAGGAACGAGGCTCACTTGTATGGCTTCTTCACCCCCAGCTTTGTCAGGTCTTCCTCCATGGCCTTTGCCTCACCCAGGAAACCCTGCGCGTCAAAGAGCCTGTATGCCTCCTTCAGGTATCTCGTGGCGCTGTCCTTTTTGTTTATGTAGGTGTAAGCCCTGCCGGCGTATTTGTAGGCATAGGGGAGATACTGCGATGTTGAGGCTATGGGGTCGTTTATCCACTTGTTGCAAACATCAATGCATGTCCTGTAGTCCTTGAGTATAAAGAGGCAGTATGCCAGGTCCTTGTATGCCTGGCCGGCCTTCGGGCTGTTCGGATACATGTTCAGGAACTCGGTGTATCTCGCCGCGGCCTTTCTCATCAACCTGTATTGCTCGGCAGTGTCCTTCTCATCCACCTGGCTTATCGCGCCATATACCCAGTTCGCGGAGAGAAACAGGCACTCCCTGAGCCTTTCCTCGTCCTTATACTTGGGGTTGTTCTTGTAGAGAGAATAGAGGCTGTCGGCCCCGAGCTCCGGATCTTCCGCGCCGAGTTCGCCCGCGGCCAGGTAAGCCTTGGTGAACTCGTCCGGACCCTCGGGCTTCTTGTTGCAAGCAACCACGACCAGCACGGCCGTTATCAGGAGCAGAAAGTTTCTCATCTCTTTTCCCTCCTCTACGGGTTCGTGGAAAATTTTAAGGCAGTCGCAAGGGGTCGCGCAAGGATCCGGTTTGCCTGAGCGATCACATGATCCCATACCCAGAGACAAGATCTGATTTGGGATTGCCAGCAAGTTCCGGGGGCACAATAACATGGCGTCCGGCCCAGTCTTTCTTGCCTGTTAGTGGGCTGGAAAGCCCGACCCGGACCGGGCGACCCTCACCCTTTTTCTCACCTCTTGAATATTTCATCCCACTTCCTGCATGAATCGGAAACCCTCTGCTAGTGCGAGATGTAGGGATGAGGTTGGGTTCGTCCCTGGACAGGCACGGGGCCTGATAGGGCACCCACAAGGGGTGCCCCTACACCTAAAACCATTATCCGGGGAGGATTCCCGGCCATTTGCGGGGTTGGAAAACTCTCCTACCGAACTGAAAGTCTCCAAGCGTAGCGTAGGAGAGACCTTCGGTTCCGCCTGGGAAGGGATTTTGCGCAGGAAGTGGGTTATA
>CBFGJU010000173.1:0-2931 GCA_965649155.1 Caldifarciminota bacterium
AAGATTCCGGGCACAGCGCGCGCTTGCAACGCGTCAGCCCCGCGCATTATAATTTCGCCAGAACAGAGAAAAGAGAGAGAAGGATAGAAGATGCCGAAAAAGAAGAAAGAGGAAGAGAAAAAGGCCGGCCTGGCCAGACACGACAGGGACACAGGGTCGCCGGAGGTACAGATAGCGGCCCTCACGACCAGGATAAAGGCCATGACAGAGCACCTGAAACGCCACAGAAAGGATGTGCACTCTCGCTACAGCCTGATAAAAATGGCCGCGCAGAGAAGGAAGCTTCTCCGATATTTGAAGGACAACGATTTCGCCAAATACAGGGAAGTGGTGCATTCTCTGGGACTCAGGGGGTAATTCAATGAACCCTACAAAACACACGACCCCTGTGGGGGATAGAATTCTCAGCTTGGAAACAGGCACAGTGGCCAGGAGCGCGGACGCGTCCGTTCTGGTCAGCTATGGAGACACCGTGGCCCTGGTCGCGGTGACAACAAAGCCGCCGGAGCAGAAGGTTGACTTCCTTCCGCTCCTGGTGGAATACAGGGAACAGACCTATGCCGCGGGAAAGATACCCGGCGGATTTTTCAAGAGGGAGGGGAGGCCCCGAGACAGGGAGATACTTTACGGAAGGGCAATAGACCGGGGCATAAGGCCCCAGTTCCCCACGGGCATGATGGACGAGATTGAGATAGTGGTTCTCCTCCTGTCCTACGACATGGAGAACCCGGGTCTCCTGCCGGGCATAATCGGCGCATCAGCCGCTCTGTGCGCCTCCAGTCTGCCGTTCCCGGATCCGCTGGGCGCGGCAACCATAGGCAGGGTTGACGGCCAGCTCGTCCTCAACCCCACAAACTCCCAGCTTGAAAAGAGCGACTTTGAACTCCTCTTGGTGGGCAGGCCTGGCTCCATATCCATGATTGAGTTCGGCGGCAAAGAGGTCCCCGAACCGGAGCTCTGGGACGCGGTGGAGTTCGGCATGAGGGCCGTTGAGCAGACATACAAACTGCAGAAGGAATTCCTTTCGGGCCTCGCCGTGGAGAAGAGGGAACCCACCCTGCTTCAATATCCAGATGAGCTGGCACGCCGGGTTGAGGAACTTTACGGCACCAGGATCATGGAATCCCTCCTCTTGCAGGGCAGGAACGAGCGATACAGGGCACTGGAGAACCTGGGTAAGGAAGCCGCGGAGGCTCTGGCCGAGGAATTTCCCGACCTCGCGGTTGAGACAAAGTATATCGTTTCCCAGCTAGCGGAGCGCCTGCTCCGCGAGTATGTCATCAAAGAGGGTAAGAGGGTTGACGGAAGGAGCCTTGATGAGCTTCGCCCGATAACCTGCCAGCTTGGACTCTTGCCGAGGACACACGGATCAGCCATTTTCACCAGGGGCGAGACCCAGGCCCTCGTTGTCACCACTCTGGGCACGGAGGAGGATGTCCAGCGCCTGACGGAGCTTGAATACTACGAGGAAAAGCGCTTCATGCTTCACTACAACTTCCCTCCGTTCTCAACAGGTGAGGTCAGGGCGATGCGCGGTCCGGCCCGTCGTGAGATAGGCCACGGCGCGCTCGCGGAAAAGGCGCTCGCGGTGATGATGCCGGACACGGACAGGTTCCCATACATCATAAGGGTGGTATCTGACATAACCGAGTCCAACGGCTCAACATCAATGGCAACGGTCTGCGGAGGCTCTCTGTCCCTCATGGATGCGGGAGTTCCCATAGAGAGGCATGTTGCCGGCATATCGCTTGGCCTCATAAAGGAAGGAGGGAAGAACCTCCTCCTGACGGATATACTGGGCATGGAGGATCACTTCGGGGACATGGACTTCAAGGTCGCTGGCACGGAGAAAGGCGTGAATGCCATCCAGCTTGACCTGAAGCTTCCCGGCCTTGAGCCAGAGGTTCTGAAATCAGCGCTCGGCAGGGCCAGGGAGGTCCGAATGACCATACTGGACATAATGTCATCGGCCATATCCAGGCCAAGGGACGAGCTCTCCCGCTACGCTCCGAAGGTTGTCTCGTTCCCGGTGCCATACGACAAGATAGGCGACATAATAGGCTCTGGCGGCAGAACCATAAGGAGCATACAGGACGCGACCGGGACAAAGATAGAGATAAACGACACCGAGAGCAGGGTGATGATAGCCGGGGACGACATGGAAAAGGTTGCTGAGGCTCGCCGAATAGTGGAATCCATAGTGCGTGAACCGGAAATAGGCGAGATATATCAGGCAAAGGTCGTGAAAATAACCGCTTTCGGTGCGTTCGTGGAGCTCGCCCCCAAGAAGGAAGCGCTCCTGCACATATCCGACATAGCCTGGGAACGGATACCAACGGTTGAGGATGCCCTGAAGCTCGGAGACATTGTTGAGGTCAAGGTCACGGAAATAGACCCGATGGGCAAGATAAAGGTCTCCCGGAAGGCCCTTTTGCCGAAGCCAGAGGGTTTCAGCGAGCGCGCGCCCGGCGCGCGCTCGGAGCGCGGGGAACGCCGGAGACCGGATCGCGGTCGCGGCCATGGCGGAGACAGGAACCACAGGAGGTAGATTCGTTGCTCGTTCCCGCCTGCTCGTTAAAACAAGTAACCGGGAACAAAAACGAGGAATCAAATAGTGGCCTGGAATGTCCCTCTGTTTGACACGGATTTCGGCCCAGAGGAAGAAGGGGCCCTCCTCGGGGTCATAAGGAGGGGATGGGTATCTGCTGGCCCGGAGACCGCTGAATTTGAAAGAGAATTTTCGGAATTTCTCGGCGGCCCTGATGTGGTGTTTCTCTCCTCGGGAACCGCTTCACTTCACCTTGCTCTCGCGGCCCTGGACATAGGCCCCGGCGACGAGGTGATAGCTCCCGCCTTCACATACATAGCGACATGCTCGCCGGTTCTCTGGCGGGGAGCGACATTGCGGCTTGCGGACTCGGAGTCCCTGAG
>CBFGJU010000174.1:0-2924 GCA_965649155.1 Caldifarciminota bacterium
CCCTTGTGGGTGCCCTATCAGGCCCCGTGCCTGTCCAGGGACGAACCCAACCTCATCCCTACATCTCGCACTATCAGAGTGTTTCCGATTCATGCAGGATCTGGGATACAAAGCCGACGGCAGGCTCGCCTATTCGGGAGAACTGCAAAGGGGCGAGAACCGTATAGGCCTTGAGACCGGGGTCTATATCTGGACAACCCGTAACCTGGAACCCGCAACCCGTAACCGATCCGGCAAGGTCGCGGTTCAGTGATTCTCGTAGGGGCAAGGTGGCCATCAGGTAGAACTCATCAGCGAAGGACCCCTAAACCCACGCGGGGACGGCCTCGGAAACCCTCTCGCCCGAAGGGGATGAGAATACTATCTCCCACCTCGGAACCCACGCCAGCGCGACCAGATCAACCCTAACGCCGGTCCTCCGCGGCCTTATGGATACTGTTTCTATTTTCTCGGTGGCCGCGTTCCACCTATCCGTTATAGCGGAGGACTCGGCCTCAAGGGTCTTCTTCAGTTCCTCTATCTCCGCTGAGAGCTGGGCTATCTCTGCCTGGGATTCCGCGATATCCTCTTTGGCCCTTTCTTTCAATCTGTGCTTGCGCGAGACAGCCGAGAAGCTCCTTCTTCTGCCGAATATGCCAATGAGTCCAACAACGGCCTCGGTGGTTGAGAGGTCAGCCTCGCGCTTTCGGGCCTCGTATTCCCTCACCGCGTCTCCGAGCTCCCTGCGCTCCTTTTCAAGACGCTTCTCAAGCCTGTAAATCCGCCCAGAGTATCTCGCCCTGACACGCTCAACATCCGCGTCCCGGCGCTCCCTCGCGGCCATCGCGACCCTTGCCCTGAAGTCTCCTTCGGATTCATCCGGCCTGGAGTAAAGCTTGAGCTCCGGGCTGTAGAGTATATCAAGGGATCGTTCTCGGAATAGGTGCTCCGCGAAATCCCTCGCGTATTCTGCAAAGGACTTTGGGGTGTCAAGGCCCGGAGGAACCGGGCCGAAAAGCGCGTCCCCCGGAGGGAGACTGGAGAGTTCGGCCGGATCAATGGCAACTGGTTCGCCACTCGCCCAGGGGATCACAGGGCCTATCTGTCCAGGATGAAGGAGGAGGCCGATCCTGCGCCTAATGTTGATCCCGAGCTTCCGGTCCAGGAAATCAATGCTACCGATGGTTATCAGCGCGGGGGTGCATGTCAAAACTGCCTGGGCCGCGTCCGGCTGAAAACCGGGCCTCCCGGCCACCCTTGAGAGAGCAGTTGCCCTGTCAACCCTCACGGGCAGGAAGGCCTGGGGCAGATCAGGGGGCAGGATGGGCGGAATCTCGCTGTAGGCAGGACTCGGGGAGATAGCTTCATGTGAAACATCCGTGGCAGGGGCCTTGATGGAAGGGCTAACGGCGCCGGAAGAACGCTTGCCAGTCATCAGGGTCTTAACCTGTTCCCTGGTAAGGGGGCCACGCAGGTATGAGAGGGCCCACCTGGACTGGAACACAACAGGCCCCTCTTGGTGGACATCGTGAAGGAGAAAAACCCTGGACTGGAGGGATGATATTATCCTGTCAATCTCCGATGAGTTCATGGCCTCGCCGGCCTCCCTGGCAACCGACTCCAGGCCCTCCATTACACGGGCCTTGTCGCGCTCTGCCTGGAGCTTGCCTATGAACCATGTCCCCGCGTTGGTTAAAGCCTTGTAGTCCAGATCAACCGGGTTCTGTGTGGTCAGGAGAACGCCAAGGCCAGATGCCCTCGCCTGTTTCATCAGGGTAAGCAGGGGTTTCTTTGAAGGGGGTTCCGCGACCGGAGGCATGTAGCCGAAGACCTCATCAAAATAGAGGAGCGCGCGGAGGCTGGTTGTTCCGGGCTGACGCCGGACCCAGGTGACAAGTTGCCCCAGGAGAAGGGTCACGAAGAACATCCTCTCCGGGTCCGAAAGGTGCGCTATGTAGAATATGCTGTGCCTGGGCTTGCCATCAGGGGTATACAGCATGTTCTGGATGTCCAGGGCCTCGCCCTTCATCCACGGCCCGAAACTGGGTGAGGCTATCAGGTTGTTCAGGGCAACAGCGAGGCCGAACCTCTCCTTCCTGGGGAAGAATGTCTCGGTGTCAAAGACGCCCAGCTTTCGGACAGGCGGGTCCTGTATGGCCGCTATGAGCGCTGGCATGTCCAGGTCGCGCCCGGACTGCCAGAAGTGCTGGAATATGCTTGAGAGAAGGATGTGTTCCCTGCTCCTTATAGGGTCAGCCTGGATGCCAGCGAGCCCGAGGAGCGCGCTGACTGTGCCGGTTATCTGTTCGCCTATGATCTCTGAGTCCTCCTCCCACGATAGCGCGGAAGTCTGCAGGGATGAAAGAACGGAAACCGGTAGCCCTGCTTCTGATCCGGGTGTGTAAATCGCGAAATCAGCGCTGTCCCTGAGCAGGCTTATCCTCTCTGGCCCCTGGCCCCAGTCCGCGAGCCCTTTTTGCCAGGCCTCTGCGACCGACGCCGCATACTCGTCCAGGCCCATGTTTTTGCGCCGGGCATCGTCCGGGTTAACCCAGGGACGGAAATCCACGGGCCTGAGTTTGGGAAATGTCAGAAGCAAATTGGTTATGTCTCCCTTGGGATCTACGATCAGCGCTGGAACGCGATCAATGGCCGCCTCCTCAAGGAGACAGACGCACAGTCCGGTCTTGCCGGACCCCGTCATGCCAACGCAAACCCCGTGGGTCACCATATCCCTGGAATCATACATAATCAGCCGGTCAAGTCTCTCTGACCGGGCCAGGTCGTATTCCTTTCCGAGGTAAAAAGCGCCAAGTTGCTCAAAACCCTGCATGGCTAAAATATTAGGGGATGTGCATAGGGGGATTCAATCACCGCATTTCCTGCGCAAAATCCTTCCCACGCGGAACCGAAGGTCTCTCCTACGCTACGCTTGGAGACTTTCA
>CBFGJU010000175.1:0-2924 GCA_965649155.1 Caldifarciminota bacterium
CCTCAGGAAATCCGTGCCAACCAAGATCCCTTTGCATGGCAAGCATGCCCTGAAATACATCCTTGTCCAGGGCCTGTTCAGGCTCCGGGACAACCACCAGACTAGATTCCCCAGCTGAAAAACGCAGGGCAACGGAGTGATAACCCAGGCTTGCTAACCAGCCGCATGTCTCACAGAGGCCGAGGTTGCTACGGCCAAGACCATCCCTGGTTAAAACCTTTGATACTGGGAAGGCCACTCCCAGGAGTAACCCAGAGGAGCCGCCAAAGGCATCGTGTTTCTTGCTGGCATGTCCGCACAAACGAAAGCCTGAAGTAGCCTTGTAGTCTAGGGTCAAGGTTGGTTCATATGCATAGAGCTCAGTCAGGGATTGGATTTTGGAGGTCTTGGTATAGACCATGTTTTCGGGTTTGGCCTTGCCACCAAAACCCGGCAACCGAAAGAATCCGGATACAGACATCATTCGGATCAGGATACCGCGAAACGAATTGTCCATCCTGCCCAGCTCTCCTTCAATCTCCACCTCCCACCACCCCTGCCTCGGCCTCATAACGAATTCTAGGCCTGCCTCAAATGCGACCCGGCAGAGGCCATAGGCTATCTTTAGCTCAAGGTCAGGCAGGCCCGTGTTCGGCGTATATAGGGTTATCTTGCTCATGGTATCATGCCTCCATTAACCATTGTCCGAGTGAAGGTGTTCACCGGGATAACCAGTTCCTCTGAGCGTTCTATCGCGGCCCTTATGTCGCAGACCTTGATTACCGAGTGCAGGGCCGCGACCTGGAGCCTGCGCCTGTGGAGCTCAAGGAGAGTGGCGCCCCTAGCCCACCTCCGGAGTTCCAGCGCGAACCCGGAGACAGCGTAGACATCCATGTCGCGCGGCGATCGGCGCAGGTCAAGATGGTGTTTATCTCTCAGGCAATCCATGAAATCGTCCAGGCCCTCGTGCCACCTGATCTTATCGTCAGACTCGTCCACTAAACCGCTGGTTACCAACATGGTTGCAGGGTCCTCAACCCCGGGCCTGGCTAAGGCGCTGTCCGTGTGGTGAATGGCTATCGCGAAAGCGGAGGACATGACGAGGTCATCCTTAGGTTCAAAGGCCCACCAGAGGTATGCGCCTCCGATCTGGGCGTGGGGAGGCCTGGTTTCCCTGGGCCTCCTAAGATCGTCAACAACAAGAAGCTCTTTTTCTGTCCCGTTGATGTTGATCTTTTCGCGCCACCACTTGCCCCGTTCTTTGTCTGGGTTTCTCTCAAGGTGTTTATGGTCTTTTTCAACATGGGCGATTAGGGCCTGTTCCGGCGTTTCCCCTTTTCCAGGTTTTACCTCTTTGAATTCACACATTGGGCAGAGGTAATTCCCTTCGTCGGCCCACTTCTCAGGTTCTGTCGGTTGCCAGTTTTGGGTTGCCTTGCCCAGGTCGTGTAGAAGGATCATTCGCTGGATTGTTTTTTCATCCCAGTGCTTAAAAAGCCTGGGTAGAGTGGCCTGGAACCTGGGCGAGACATCTTTCCAAATTCTGAGCATCCTTTCAAGGTGCTCGGTAAGAAGCTCGTCAGGTGCGGAATAGAGTTCAATCTCCGGCTTCATCTTTAACCTCCTCACTGGATCTGAGATCGAGGCCAAGGTGCTCGTTGTATATGGACTTCGGAACCTGGATCGCCAGGTGGTCAAAGGGATATATCCAGCCTTTTTCAGGCTTGCCATCCTTGATCTTCACCTTTTCTTCCTTGCGAACCACGGCCTTCTTGTCCTTGTCCCACTCGTATTTAACCCTGTAGAACTCTGAGACCTTTTCAACAAACGCGGCGTTTATTAACCTTCTTGTCATTTTAACGCTTGGCAGGCTCAAGATTCCCTTATGTATCAACTCGCCGCTATCCTTGTTCATGGTCGTTATCTCTACTGTGACCGGCTTCCCCTCCCTCACGGCTATATCCTGTGGCCGGGGCCTTTCAGTTGCGAGAAGGATGCTGTCCTCAAGGAGGTGCCAGGCCGCTGATGAACTGGCGGAGTGGTCAACCTCGTAGGAGAGGGCGTTGGTAAAGTTTTGAACATCATCCCAGGACGCGAGGTTAGGATTGCTTCTCAGCGCGCGAACGGTTGCCCTGATGTGCTCTTTATCATAAGGCAAGGCATCCTTTTCCACCTCGTCTGATTTCCAATAGTCCTCGTTTTCCATGCCATCTTTGATCCCAAAAACATAAACCTCTCCATTTCCTCCCCATCTAGCTATACGCCCTGCGCGCTGGACTATGGAGTCCGCAGGCGATAGATCGGTCAAAAGCACATCCGCGGATATATCCAAGCCAACTTCGCAGACCTGGGTCGCGACGACTACGCCCCCAGAGCCGTTTTTGCCGAGCATTTGACTCACTTTATTCTCAAGCGTTGCCCTGTCCTCTTTCGTGAACCGACTGTGAATGAGAATGACCTTATCCCTACCGAGCTTATCAGCGATCTGCCGATAAGCTTCTTGGGCCCGGCCAACCTGGTTGAGGACAACGAGGGCCTTTTTGTTGCCGATGAGTTCAAAGGCTTTGGAGTTAAGCGTTAGGTCTTTCAGAAGCAAGGGCTCCTCTATGGTTTCAAGGGTTATGTTTCTGTTAATTGCCGGAGGTTGAACCTCGGGGCCGGAAAACTCAAAACCTGGGCCGAGGACGCCCTGCTGAAAGTCCCCTCGCAAGCTATCCGGCAGGGTCGCTGTCATGAACACGAAGGGGATATGCGATTCTCTGAGAATTTCAAGGAAAGCGTGGATCATGCCGTAGGTGTAAGGGGAATACATGTGGGCTTCGTCAAAGACGAGCAAGGAGTTCGCCATATCCCCCGCTGGAACCTCCGCGTGTTTGCCGATAGTCGTGCTCCTGGCGTAGGCGTAGATCACCTGGTCAAGCGTCGTCACCACAATGTCAGAGAAA
>CBFGJU010000176.1:0-2883 GCA_965649155.1 Caldifarciminota bacterium
CGAGGATGTTCCGGCCGAGTTTATCCAGGAGGTCTTCTCGGTGATGTGCCAGGCAAATTGCCACATCTTCCAGGTGTTGACGAAACGCTCTGCTCGTTTGCTAAAGCTCAGCCCTGAGCTCCCATGGCCGGGGAACATCTGGATGGGTGTAAGTTGCGAAACAGAGAGGTTCCTCAGCCGGGCCGATCACCTGCGGGAGACAGGCGCGGCTGTCAAGTTTCTCTCCCTGGAACCGCTCCTTGGTCCCATGCCTGACCTGAACCTTGAAGGAATAGACTGGGTGATAGCTGGCGGCGAGTCCGGCCCCGGCGCGAGACCCATGAGGGCCGAATGGGTCATGGAGATAAAAGAGCAGTGCATCAAAGCGGGTGTCCCCTTCTTCTTCAAGCAGTGGGGTGGCAGGAACAGGAAGAGGGCCGGGCGCGTTCTGGATGGGCAGGAGTGGAGCGAGATGCCCAAGCGCGGCTCGGTCAGGATAGCCCCCCCGCCCACTCCCCGATGAACCTCTCCCCTTCCTCTGCCGAGCGTATCTCCCCTATCCTGCGCATGAAATATGTCTGCCTGCGCGCGTAGGTTCTGGTGTTCTTCTTTATGAGCGCGACGGCCTCGTCCAGTCCAATCTCGCCCAGGATGTGCTTGACCAGTTCTTGGTAGCCTATCGCGCGGAGGCCCGGCGCGGAGGCTCCGTATGTCTTCACCAGGCCCCTCACCTCTTCCAGGAGGCCCGCGTCCATCATCCGGTCAACGCGCTGGTCTATTCGCGCGTAGAGCGTTTCCCTTTCAACCGGCAGTGTGATATACAGGGGCCTGAACCTGGGTTGTCTGCGCTCTGCCCAGAGCTCGGACATTGGCTTCCCTGTCAGGTGATATACCTCAAGCGCCCTCTCTATCCTGACCCAGTCGTTGGGATGAATCCGCTCCGCGGAAACCGGGTCAACCGCCGCAAGCTCGGCGTGCAGGGTAGGCGCGCCCTCTCGTTTTATCCTTGCCATCAGTTTTCTTCTCAGTTTCCTGTCCACCGGGGGCGCGGGAAAAAGCCCCTCAAAGAGCGCCCTGAAATAGAGGATCGTGCCCCCGACGAGTATCGGAATCCTCCCTTTTTCAAGGACTCCTGTTATGGCTTTTTCCGCGTCCTGAGCGAAATCCTGGGCTGAGTAGGTCTGGTCTGGGGTGAGTATGTCCATCAGGAGGCAAAATTTCCGCCGGATGTCTGGCGGGGGTTTGCCCGTGCCGATGTCCATGCCGATATATATTTTACGGGAATCCACGGACACGAGCGTGACCGGATATTTCTCCGCAAGGGAGAGCGCGAGCGCTCCTTTGCCGGACGCCGTGGGGCCTACTATGGCCGGGATCAGGTTATGCCCTGGGCGAGTTCCTCCCATCTGAACCTCACGGCTGTAACACCGCCCCCTGGCGCTATAAACGGGTTTTCAGAGGAAAACAGCGCGTCCGCGAGCTCTGCCGCGGCCCTCTGGGAAAGGGGCCTCCCAGGCGGGAGCGCGAGCCGTTCGCACGCGAGGACAACGGCTTCTTCCAATGCCAGGGGAGGCAGGTCCACCAGCCCCGCGAAAAAGGATTCCAGGGCCTCAGGGCCCAGGTGCCAGGGAACCCTCGGCAAAGCATTGACAACCGCGAATCCCTTTGAGACCTCAACCGCGAAACCCATCCTGGCAAGCAAGGCGACCCTGTCCGCGAGACCCTGCGGACTTCTTATTTTCAAAGGGAAAATGGGGTTTTCCGTGCGCGGAGAGCCTGAGATTAGCGCGTCATAGAGAACCCTTCTGGACGCTTTCAGGGGGTCAACCAGCACAAACCCATCGGCCAGAAAAACCACGATGAAGCCCCCGTGGACCTGGATGATCTGCGGCAGGTTCGGGGGATCGGTTTCCCGGATTATCTCGCCGAACTCAAGGGGTCTGGACATCACTCGCCCCCCATCAGTCGCCTCAGCCTTGTAGCGAAAGCCTCTTCCGCGCCTTCTCCCCTGGCCCTTGCCAGGACATCCAGGGCAAGGACCTCAATTATGGTTGCCAGGTCCCTGCCCGGCCTCATGGGGTATCTCGTTAAAGGTATCTCAACACCCAGGAATTTCCAGGTCCCCCTGTCCGGCTCAAGTAGGATTCCGGGCTCCTTTTCAACCAGCTCAACGACGAGATTGACCTCCTTCACCTCTTTCAGGGCCCCTCTCCCGAAAACCTGCGCCACATCAACCATTCCAACGCCCCTTATCTCCATGAATCCCATGAGCTCCCGCGGGCCGCCGGATGTTCCCTGCAAATGGCCCTCTGGAAAAGCGATTATCCTGACCAGGTCGTCGGCCACGAGAGAGTGTCCCTGCCTCACCAAACGCAGGGCGGTCTCGCTCTTTCCCGTTCCCGGCTTTCCTGTAAGAAGGACACCCGCGCCGAAGACCTCCACCAGTGTCCCGTGAACAACCTCTGAAGGCGCGAGCATGAACCCCAGGTAATCTGACAGGAGGTGTGTGAATGTGCTTGTTTTCAAAGTGGTGGCGATCGTCGGCACACCCGCTTTCTCAGATTCTTCCACGAGCTCCCCTGGGGGCAGAAGCCCTCTGGTGACGAAAACCCCCGGGATGCCTGTCCCATAAAGATCGGCAAGGAGTTTCCTCCGTTCGTCCGAAGGCCTTGAGAGAAGGAACGCTATCTCGGTCTGTCCTATCACCTGAACGCGCTTGTTTGGAAAGAACTCCCTGTATCCCAGGAAGAACATCCCCGGCCTGTGCAGGTCCGGCCTGGTTATCTCCCTGTCAAGGCCACACTCTCCCGCTACAGTAGCGAGATGCCAGGCCCCGGATCTCTCAGAAAGTATCCGCCGAAAGGAGACCGTCAATGTCTCAGCTTTTCCTCGTATGACTTGAGG
>CBFGJU010000177.1:0-10667 GCA_965649155.1 Caldifarciminota bacterium
AACCTCTATCAGAGATAGCATCAAAGGACCGCTGGGCCGGCTGATCCGGTGCAAGAACCGTTGACTTGTGCTTCGGTTGTGCGAGAGTTAAAAGTTGCAGGAGGGGATGCTCCTGCTTTAAGATATAGAAACAGAAGGAGGTTGCTATGGAATACGCCTTGATTTTCGGCCTCATCAGCGGATTGAATTTCCAGTCTTTATCGGGAACACAGAGGGTTGTCTCGGCTGACACCAGGGATCTACCGACCCTTACCATGATCATACCATCGCTGAACATAAACTGGAAGAGATACAGCGAGGACAGCGTCGGATACATAGCTGATACCACATACGAGGGCGTCTCCCGGTTTGCTAACGAGATCTGGATAGGCATGGGCTTCAGCTGCCGCTACTACGAGACCAGCGTCGCGGCTCCACTCCGGAACGACCTCTGGACCGGCAAGTTCGGCCGTGATGTCAACACACACATGTCAACATCCCTGGGCGACATTTTCATCAACAACAAGTTCTCGTATCCCTTCAGCCTGTTTGAGTTTCCGGGCGCCGGCGGCATCCTCTTCAGGTATTCCTTCCCCGTCGCGCCGGGAGAGTGGGATCCGGCCGGCCAGGGCGAGGACACCTCCAGCATCGGCGTAACATACAAGGGTGGGGTTTGGAGGCTCCTGGGTTACGGGTCAAATTCCTCATACTGGGGCGCGCTCGTCACCTATGTGCCCCTGGACCTCTTCGCGTTCAGCCTGAACATGGGCCTCGGTTCCAACAGGAACGGCGACCCCACGGACAACACATTTGAGTGGGGTCTCTCCCTTGATGTGAGGACCGGGAACTATGAGCCATTCGTGGAATACTATTCAACCAGATTCGTTTCCGACGAATACGAAAAGCACGGGAATGCCCCCGCCTACTGGACAATAGGACTGCGGACGGAAACCCAGGGTGGCGCAGGGGTATTTTTCGGTTTTGACTTCTGGCAGAAAGGCCGAGAGGGTTCCCTGGATAACCTTGCCAGGCCTGATTTCTGGCTACCATCCTGGACTCCGGACTGGTCAGTGTGGTTCGCTGTTTCCTACGCTTACACCCACAGGCCGAAGGAAATAAAACTTCCCACGGGCATAGTCTGGGGAACCATTTTTGACAAGGCCACGAATCAACCTGCCAAGGCCCTGGTTTCTATCCCGGAGGCAAAGGTCAACCGTCAGCCCACGGACGAAGCGGGCGTCTTCCGTATTGAGGGCGTTCCGGAGGGAAAGGTTACCCTTGTGGTGGAAGCACCTGGCCACGAGCTATATACCGAAAGCGTTATAGTGGCGAAGGATCAGGTCACATACAGAAATGTATTTCTCGCCTCTCAAGCGGGTTCACCCGGACTCCCTGCCAGGGGCGTGATAGCGGGCAAGGTCGTGGACAAGCAAACTGGCGAACCGCTTGCCGCGACCGTTGAGTTCGTTGATCTGAACCTCCCTTCAACCGCCACCAGCCCCTCCACTGGCCTATTCAAGGTTCCGGATGTGGATGTTGGGCTTTACACACTCTCGGTGAAGGCCAAGGGCTACAAGACATCGGTTGAGGTCGTTGCCGTGAAGGCCGGGGAGCCTGTAGTGAAGGACATAGCGCTTGTTCGCGAGGGCCAACCATCGGAGGTTGTTGTCGGGGACGAGAAGTCAAAGGCAACCGCGGCCGCGTTCGTCAGCATGGCTCAGGACAAGGCCAGAGTCGGCGAATACGAAGACGCCCTTCGCTATCTTGATATAGCTGGGGTATGGGATCCGGAGAACCCACAGGTTAAGGACCTTTATGACCGCTACAAGGCAGAGGCCGGAACCTATCAGACCAAAAAATCCCTTGAGCGTGGCATTGGTTTCTACAATGACGGAAAGTATCTTGACGCGCTGGTGGAATTTGACAAGGCTCTCAAGGCAGACCCGAAATCCGAGAACGCCAGGAAATGGTATGACATGGCGTTCAACGCTCTCCTGGAGCAGGGCTCCGGAGAGAAAGCCAGCGTATCCGCCTACATATCCCAGGGGGTAGCCCTTTACGCGGAGGGCGATGTTGAAGGGGCAATAGCGATGTGGAACAAGGCCCTGGAGATAGACTCAAACAACAAGGCCGCGAAGGACTACATCGCAAAAGCCCAAGCCAAGAAACAGACCGACGCCAAGAGCCTGGTGGCGGAAGGAAAGACCCTTATGTCCAAGGGCCAGTATACCGCGGCCCTCTCAAAGTTCAACCAGGCACTCAAGCTGGAACCCGGCAACGCGGAGGCCCTGTCTGGCAAAGAGGATGCCCAGGCAAAGATAAAGCAGACTGCCAGGGAGAGGCTAAACGAGGGCAAGGAACTCTACAGCCTGAAGAAATACGATGAGGCCGAGGCGAAGCTCAGAGCCGCGCTGAAGCTTGACCCGTCGCTCTCGGAGGCAAACACATATCTTTCAAAGATAGCCGAAGCCAGGTCAGCCTCAACTAAACCAAAGGTATCCGAAGACGAGGTCAATGCCCTGTACCTGAAGGGTGTTGAGGCCTATGTCAAGGAGGACTACGAGACCGCGGTCTATTACTGGACGAAGGTCCTTGAGATTGACCCGAACCACTCCAAGGCCAAGAAGAACCTGGCCAGGGCAAAACAGAAGATGGGCGGATGAGATGAGGATAAGACTCAAGGTTAAGACCGGAGCGCCAAAGGATGGCTTTCTGGGCACCGAACAGGACGGAACCATAAAGGTCGCTATAAACGCCAAACCTGTGGACGGAAAGGCCAACGAGGCCCTTATTCGTTTCCTGGCAAGGGCATTTGACCTTCCGTCAGGGGAAGTCAGGATAACATCCGGCGCGCGCTCAAAAATAAAGGTGATTGAGCTTCCGGGAATTACCCCCGAAAGGCTCGCGGAGGTCACCAGATGAGAATAGCGACCTGGTTTCTGTTCTTTCTCTCGGTCCTTTTGGCCGGAGTTGGCATATACCTCTACGCGTTTCTATACACCCCAGCCGCGGCCGCGCTTCGGGACCTTGAGGCTGAGAACGAGAGACTCCTGGGGATGAAGAAGCCGCCGGAGGGCTTGCGGATACAGGATGCCGCTGTAAAACAGGAGGGGCCGCGGGTGGTTTATCCAACTGACAGGCTCTTTATGCCGGGCTCGGCCGAGTTGTCGCCGGAAGGAAAGTCCACCCTTGAGGAGCTAGCCGGAGAGCTCAAGAAGGAAGGCTATTCCGAGATAGTCGTTGCCTGCTACACGGATGCCTCGCCCGTGGTAACCAACACTGACAGGTATCCGAGCAACTGGGAGCTGGCAGGAGCCAGAGCCGGAACGGTGGTGCGTTTTCTCGCTGGGAAGGGTTTGCCGGATTCGGTTTTGACCGCTGTTTCATATGGCCCGACCAGGCCAATAGCCTCCAATGCCACACCGGAGGGGAGGTCGCAGAACAGAAGGCTTGAGATAAGAACGAGGTAAAAAATGGAGAAAAGGGTTTTCAAACCAACCCTGGCCGTCCTGGACAGGGGGGTCAACGACCTGAACGAGGCTGGGCGGCTCCTTCTTTCCGGGATGAAGGTGAAAACCCCACCTGAAGACCTTATAGCAACATTCATAGGTGGTGGCGTGAGCATCCTGCACGCCAGGGATTGGGTCGATTCGCCTATACTGGGGTTCATGAGGCCGGCCGAACCATTTGATGACGACGGGGCCGAGGTCAGGTATGTGTTTCTCGTTATTTCTCCGAAGGACGATCCGGATGCTCACCTCATAGCCCTGGCCAGGGTGGCCAGGATAATGACGGAAAAAGAGGTCAGGGAGTGTCTGGACACGGTCTCCGACTCGTCCGAGTGCCTGGGCCTGTTGGAGAGATATTCGGCCTGAGAGGATACAAAACAGGCCCTTGATCGTCCACGCGATTTCGGTTATCATACTAGGCCTGGATGAAGGAGGTTTAGCATGAATTTGAAAAAGATACCCGAAACAGCGGTAAGGCTTGTTGGTGTGTGCGTGTGGCTTCTGTCTCACCGCGCCTAGCCTAATGGCCCAGGATACAATGATAGTGAAAGTCTCCCTGAGAATCTCTGACTTCCGGTTTGACACCCTCAAAAGCCTTAAAGGACAAGGTTGTTCTCGTTGGGGGTGAGTGAAATGGCCGGGATAAGTCTTGCAATTGCTTTTGTGTCACAGCTATATGGGGACACCATGAGGTGGTATGATACGAACAACGCTGGTTACAATGCTATAGGTCTGGGTACATCGGGCACCATGAATTGGGCCATCATCTTCGTCATAGACTCAGAGCTCCAGGGTAGAGCTGTTCACTCCGAGAGGGTTCACATCTGGGAAGACATGTCTCCGTGGGGTCTTTACGCTACTCTGAAATTGTGTAAAGGAACTGCAGACAGCCCGGTTGTTGTTCTTGATTCAGGCAAATTTCTATCCACGGGATACGGCTTTTACGAGATTCCATTTGGGGATACCATAACTCTGAGTCAATGGGATACGATCTGGCTTTGGTGTAGCCAGCAGTTTCCTGCTGGAACATACCCAGCGACTACTGACGCTGGCCCAGCGATTCTGGGTTGTGGCGATCTGATAAAGGTTGACGCAAGTCCCTGGACGGACGCTGCTGATTATGGCCTTGACTACAACTGGGTCATGGAGCTCATCCTCACGCCTGCGGATGTGGGGGAGGGGCCGGCTAAACCGGAGGGAAAGATGAGGTTCCTTCCCGTGCCTGGAGGCTTCTATATAACCGGATATGAGGGGCCAGCTCAGATCTACGATCCGGTCGGCCGTCTGGTTCTGAGAAAAGAAATAGAGGGCAAGACCCTGATAAGCCCGCTGGGGCCGGGGGTCTATTTCGTGGTGGCAGGGAGGGAGAGGGCAAGGATTACTGTCCGTTAAGACAATCCCCGGATCAATCAAAAACCGGTGCCCCGCGCCCGGCCCTTGAAAATCCACCCGAAAACCGTTAATATAAGGTGAGTGTCCCGAAAAACAGCCGGCGAAAGCGATGGACCGGATTTTTCGGAGTTGTGTGATGTTGCACGAGCAGAGAAAAGGAGGCTAGAATTTGGCTATGAAGGTTCTTCTGGTCGGCTCAGGCGGCAGGGAGCACGCGATGGCATGGAAGATATCCCGGTCGCCCTTGCTGTCCGAACTGCTGATGGCGCCGGGCAACCCCGGCATGGCGAGGCTTGGAACCTGCGTCCCTGTTCCGACCTCAGACATACCCGAGCTCGTGGCCCTCGCGAAGACCGAGCGGGTTGACCTGGTCGTGGTTGGCCCGGAGTCCCCTATTGCCATGGGGATAGCCAATCGCCTGGAGAAGCTGGGCATACCCGTCTTTGCCCCGCGCTCCGACGCGGCACAGCTTGAGGCCTCAAAGGTCTGGGCAAAGAGCTTCATGCGGCGCAACCGCATACCCACCGCTGGCTTTGAGGTCTTCTCAGACTACGAGGAGGCCAAGGAATATGTCTACGAGGCCTGCGAATATCCCTGCGTGATCAAGGCCGATGGCCTCGCGGCCGGCAAGGGCGTTTTCGTGGTAAAAAGCAAATCAGAAGCGCTCCTGGCACTGGACACCATCATGGTAAAGGCAAGGTTCGGGATATCCGGCCGCGAGGTAGTGATAGAGGAATTCCTTCGGGGCCGGGAGCTCTCGGTTTTCGTAGCATCTGATGGCTATGCTCACAGGTTCATCGGATGGGCCGTTGATTACAAGCAACTCCTGGATAACGACCAGGGACCGAACACCGGCGGCATGGGAACCGTTTCACCGGTCCCGTTCCTGGGCAACGAGGATCTTGAACGCATAGAAAAGGAAGTTATCCAGCCGACCTTTGAGGGAATGAGAAAGGAGGGGTTTCTCTACAGGGGAATCCTCTACTTCGGCCTCATGTGGACGGACGAGGGGCCCTATGTGCTTGAATACAATGTAAGGATGGGCGATCCGGAGGCCCAGGCAGTCCTGCCCCTGATGGAAAACGACTTACTGGAGATATGCGTGGCTGGAACGCGCGAATCCATGCCCCAGATAGAATTCCTGCCGCCGAAAGGTGCCTCGTGTTGCGTTGTCCTCGCTTCCGAGGGCTACCCGGATTCTCCGGTTACGGGGAGGACAATCAGGGGCGCGGAGACAGCGGCAAACCTGGATGGTGTCCATGTGTTCCACGCTGGCACCAGGGAAGAGGGGGGCAAACTGCTGACAGATGGCGGAAGGGTGCTTTCCGTTGTCGGCGTGGGCAAGGACATGGAAGAGGCCCGGGCCAGGGCCTACGAAGCGGTATCCAGGATAAGCTTTGACGGGATGCAGTTCAGGAAGGACATCGGCTCACCCGGGAGATTCCAATAATACCTGAGGCATTAATCCTCCTCCTCGCGGGCCTTGGCGCGGGCCTGTTGGGGGCTTGTCTGGGGGTTGGGGGAGGCGTGATCCTGGTTCCTGTTCTCACCATAATAACAGGCTCTCCTCACCAGGCAATAGGAACGAGCCTGGTGGCCATAATAGGGGTTCACGGGTCAGCAACCATTCTTCACCTGAGGGAGGGCTGGGTGGACATGCCAACCGCTTTCATCCTGGGTCCGGCTATTGTAACAGGAGCAATAGTCGGTGCGCTGGCCGCTGGCTTAATGCCGGGCCTGGCTCTTGGCATCCTGTTCGCGTGCGTCGCGGTCTACATAGCGATAACCATGTTTCTGCCGGATAGGAGAAAATGCGATGCCGTTCTGGGCCCGGCCGAACCCAGGAAAAAGGCCCTGGGCGCGTTCCTGGGGGGGTTGTCAGGGGTCGTGTCCGGACTTCTCGGCATAGGCGGTGGCATAATGAATGTCCCGGTGATGCACCTGGTCATGGGGATACCAACCAAAACGGCCATCGCCACCTCATCCTTTCTCATAGGAACCGCCGCGGGCACGGGCGCGGTCATATACCTAATGCGGGGGGATGTCGTCCTTCTGAGCATACCCCCCATCGTGATAGGGATAATCGTGGGAGCCACCATAGGCACATGGGTGGCCAGGCGCGCGAGGCCACGGTGGCTCAGGATAGCCTTCGGAATCCTGCTCCTTTATACCGCTTTCCAGATGCTATGGGAAATCCTTACATAAAACCAATGTCTGTTGCCATGGGGGCCACCCTGGGCCTGGCCATTGTCCTCTTGACTACAGGAATGGTGTGGCGACCGGTCCTTTTCTGGGGCGTGGCAACGCTCCTCGCTGTGCCGCCGGCGGGCATAATCGGGGCAATGGTTGGCATGGCGAGGACCAGGAGGTGGGGTTATTTCTGGTTGGGAACACTGCTTCTCTTTCTTATGGCCCTGGCGTTGGCTGTGGGGTTTCTGAGACAGACCTGAATCAGTTTGCAACCCAGTCCCGGAGAGTTTTATAATTAAACGATACACAGGAGGACAAGGATGACAGGATTGGAACTTCTTATCCTTTGCTTTTCGGGAAACCCTCGCGAGGCCCTCTGCCTGACCCCGCAGTTCTTGCTGGAAGGGTGGATGCCTCAGAGGCCGACCAACCAGACATACTTTGACACAACCCACTTCAGGGTTCACTACGACACAACGGGCACGGCCGCTGTGGATATGGACTATGTGAGGCTCATCGCCGGCATAGCCGAATACTGCTGGGAGATAGAGGTTGACTCCATGGGCTTTGACGAGCCGCCGCCGGACGACACCGCTGGCGGGGATAGCAGGTATGACATATACATAACCGTGATGCCCGGAACCGCGGCGGGCTATTGCGCGTCCGAGGGCCAGGGGCCTGATCCTGACCAGGAGGACTACATAACCTACATAGCGGTTTCCTATGACCTGGGCAATATAACGGGGGAGCCGGAGGCCGTAGTGGCCCACGAGTTCATGCACGCTTGCCAGATGTCATACACCGCGCTTGACGGCCCCTGGTTCATGGAGAATTGCTCGCAGTGGGCGACGGAGATGGTGTATCCGGATATTGACTTTTACATCCTATACTTCGGGATGCCCGCGACCCCGTTCAATCGGCCGAATTACGAGATAACGCACGCGCCATATCCAAATCCCGATTATTACCAGTATGCAGGAACGACCTGGCCGCTGTTTCTGATGTTCTGGACAGGGGACACGAGCGTAATAGAGGCGTGTTGGGATTCCATGGGCCTTCACTGGAGCAACTACACCCTTGAGGACATAGATGGAGTCCTCCTGCGGGACCACGGGGACAGCCTGGAATCCGCGCTGGCCGAATACGCGGTCTGGAGGTGGTTCAGCGGCGCCATGTGGGATGATTGGCACTGGTCAGAGGCCGACCGGTGGCCAACGGTCAGAACCCTGAGAACCCACAGCAGTTATCCTGCGGCAGGGAACGAGGGTTCTCTTCCCATATACGGCCCCGGCGGAACCGATTTCATCGTCTTTGATTCGTGGGGAGCCGCAGAATCCCTCTACCTGTATTTTGACGGCCAGGATGGCAGGAAATGGGATGCCAGGGTCATAGGCTACAGGTCTGGCCACGATATTCCATCGGACATATACGAGGTTGATGTGGATGCCAACGGATACGGCGCTATTGTGGTGCCAACTCTGGATTATGACTCGCTGGTTCTGGTTCCTTATTGTCTGAACTGGCCCCTTCCCACATCGCCGAACTCCTTCACCTACTGGGTCAACACCGTCTCTGTCCAGGAGCAAAACGCGGCGGAATACGGGCTCTCCGGTTTCCTGTATAGGGATTGCTTTGCCTTTAAACTTCCGGCATCTGGCTACGCGAGGATCTCAATATACGATGTGGCAGGCAGGCTCATCTTTGGCAGGGAGGGCTTTTTTGAGGGGGGCGAGAACCGGGCGAGCATCACACGGCCGCTACAGCCAGGCGTATACATCTGGAGGCTCTTTCTCGGTGAAAGGGGCATTACGGGCAGGTCGGCCATCTTTTAGTTGATCCACCAGCCGCGTGGGTCTTATAATTTGAGTGATGTTCAAAAAGGGTGCGGTGTATCTAAAAATATTCGTCGGGAAGGACCGAACACGAGACATTCTGATTCCAGTCTGGTGGCTCTGGGCAGGCGCTGGGGCCATTGTTCTCCTCGTCCTGTTCGGATTTTCCGGCATCGGTGGCTTGATCTACGGCCTCACGGCCGAGGCAAGCAAACAGAGCCTCACCGCTAGATACCAGGAAGCGGAGGCCAGGGCCGGGCGCGTGGCTGAGGCTGAACAGAAGCTGGCAGAAGCCCTCGCCAGAGAAAGGGAAATAAGGCTCATACTCGGCCTTCCGGTCAAGCCTGAGGGATACGAGAACCTGCCCAGGGGTGGCTTCATTGAAACCCAATCGCCAGAGACATGGCAATTGGAAAGGCTTCTTTCGCTGGCCCAACAGGAGGCGGAAGACCTCGCGGCCATTGAGGAGGAGCTGAAATCCAGGATAAGCGAACAGAAGAACATGCCCTGCATCATGCCCGCGGCCGGGGTCGTCACATCCGGATTCGGGTATAGAAGGGATCCGGTCTATGGCGGGTGGAGGTTTCACGAGGGGATTGACATATCAGGACCACCGGGCACACCCATAGTAGCGGCCGCGGCGGGGACAGTCCTATCGGCTGGCTGGGACAAGGGCTATGGCCTTGCGGTTGAGATAGACCACGGGAAGGGGGTGACAACATATTACGCTCACTGCTCCCGGCTCGCGGTTTCGCCGGGGATGCAGGTCAAGCGAGGGGAGGTCATAGCCTACACCGGCTCAACGGGCAAGGCAACCGGCCCCCACCTCCACTACGAGGTAAGGGTTAACGGCATCCCGCGCAACCCGGAGAAATACATCCTGGTCTCGGAGACCGAATACGACTGAGGAATGCTCAAAACCCTGCACAGGATAATCCTCGGCGATGCGAGGGAAATGTCCGAGATTCCGTATGATTCCGTCCACCTGATAATAACCTCTCCTCCATACTGGCACATAAAGGATTACGGGTTTCCGGGACAGATAGGCCATGGCCAGGATTACCAGGATTACATCAACGACCTGAACCTTGCCTGGTCAGAATGCGCGAGGGTTCTCATGCCGGGTTGCAGGGTTTGCATCAACATCGGGGATCAGTTCGCGAGGGCGGATGAATACGGCAGATACGCTGTCATTCCCATAAGGGAGGAGATAACCCGTTTCATGACCGCGCAGGGCTTTGACCACATGGGAACGATAATCTGGCAGAAACGCACGACCATGCGGACCAGCGGCGGCGCGTCAGTCATGGGCAGTTTTCCTTATCCCAGGAACGGAATTATTGAAATAGACTATGAGTTCATAATGATCTTCAGGAAACCGGGCAGGGCTCCCTCCCCCACTCCGGAGCAAAAATCAGCCGCACGGCTCTCAAAAACCGAATGGAAGGAATATTTCTCCGGCCACTGGAATTTCCCCGGCGAGCCGCAAAAAGGCCACATCGCTATGTTCCCTGTGGAACTGCCGCGGAGATTGATAAGGATGTTCTCCTTCCCGGGGGAGATGGTTCTTGATCCGTTCGCGGGATCAGGCACGACCGCGCTCGCCGCGGCAACACTGGGCCGGAATTCGGTTGGCTACGAGATAAACCCGGATTACCTGCCCCTTATACAGGAGAAGCTTTCGGGCATTGGGGAATTTGGGGGCAAACTGGAAATCCTGAGGAGGGAACCCGCGGTATTTGACCGGGAAGCGGCCCTGTCCCGA
>CBFGJU010000178.1:0-2883 GCA_965649155.1 Caldifarciminota bacterium
TGAGCCATGGCGAAATTATAGAGCACAGCACTGGGCCGGGGCAAGATCAGTTGTGGGGAGTCCCTGGCTCCCCGCTACGGGTCATTTGTCAGCCAAACCAGAAACCGGCGTCGCTGATGACAAGAAGGCCCGGTTCCTATCCTGGTTTCTGGCCCGAAAACCCGCAGAATATCCCATAAACCTTTTCACCCGGTAGCCCGTCCGTGATCGTGATCGTGCAGGGCTGACCGGGGGCCAATTCCGTTTCCGAGTAGAGGCTGATGGCCCGGTAGGCATTAATGCGCTGAGTAGGCGTCGGATGTTCCGCGGCAAGCCTGATTCCGTATTGAGGCCCTGGCGGCATTGAGTCCGAGCCGAATATCACGGTCGCTCCGGATTCGGCCATATCCCTGAACGGGTTGAGCGCCATCGCCCTCTTCTTTCCAAGTGCCCTCTCATATAGGCCTCCGGGCGTCTGCCACTGCAGGAAATTCGGCTGGACAGAGAGAACCAGGCCGAGATCTGCGGCTCTCTTTATCTGTTCCCTGGTTATTGTTTCCGCGTGCTCTATGGTGTGGCCCAGGGGATTTCCGCGGCTCATCGTTTTTTGGTAAGCCAATATGGCCACCTCTATTGCCTCGTCGCCTATGGCGTGCGTCAAAAGCCTCAGCCCTGCCTCCTCGGCCTTGCCGATCAGGGAGACCAGGTTTTCGGCCGAGAATGTGAAAATCCCCCTCTCGCGCGTGTCCTCGTATGGCTTTTTGAACCTGGCTGTCCTCGCGCCTATTGATCCGTCAAGGAAAACCTTTATCCCTCCTATACTCAGTTTCCCCCCGAACCCCGTCCGCATGCCCAAACTGGCTATTTGTGGCAGGTAGTCGTGCAGGAAATAGAACTCAACCCCTATCCTCAGGAGTCCCTCAAGATCAAGGGCCTGCCACGCCTGAAATGTCCTCGCGCTCCCTATTTCCCTGATGCCGGTTATCCCAAGAGCGAGGCACTCGTCCTGTCCGGTCAGCGCGGCCTGGCTGGCGGTTTCCGGCGATGGCCTGAAAATGTTGAAGAGGTGCAGTGCGGCCTCTTCCAGGAGGATGCCGTTTTCGTCGGCAAGCCGCTGATCCGGCAACATCTCGCACGCAGATGTGTTTGCCACAGCCTTGTGCCCGCAGATTCTCCTCATGATAACCGGGGTTTTCCCCGCCACCGAATCAAGCCAGGCCCTGTCCGGGAGTCTCTTCCACCCGGAATCGTCGTATTCCGTGAATATGACCGGCCTTTCCGGAAAATCTAGAGCCTCGCGGATCATTTCTCCGGCCTCTTCCAGGTCCTTCGCTTCCGACAGGTTGGGATAAAGGAGGGATATTCCCCTCTGGAAGGTGTGGGTGTGATGGTCAAAAAACCCTGGAAGGGCCACCGAATCCGGCGGGAATTCCAGGGTTTCCTCAGATATTGCCCTTGCCCACGGCAGATCCGATTCCGGCAGAATTCCTTCTATAAATCCCCTGTGTTCAAAGATGAAGTGTCCCTCCAGAATGCCTTTTGGCGTGAGTATCTTCCCGACCCTTATGACTCTCATCTGTAATCGCTGGTTGGATCAACCGGGCCCCCGTCCTTAGTTATCCCGTAGTGGAGGTGGGGCCCGGTAACATTGCCTGTTTCCCCGACATTGCCTATTATGTCGCCGCCATATACGGATTGTCCCTCCTTGACCAGTATCTTACTAAGGTGGCCGTAGATCGTCCTGAACCCTGATGGGTGGCTTATCTCCACCACGAGGCCCAGGATGTTGTCCTGTCCTGCCCTCTCAACTCTGCCCATTGCGGTCGCGACAACCGGCGTCCCCCGGGGCGCGACTATGTCAATTCCAGGGTGCTGATCGGAGAACCTCTGGGTTATCGGCCCGGAAACGGGAAGGCCCTGGGGAACGGTGTTCTCGGAACGGGAGCCGGCCGCGGGCGAGACCGTTCCGGGCGACAGGGGTTCGGTCTCAGGCAGTGCCAGGGTGTCCAGGCCGAGGATATACTTCAGCCGCTGGGTTGTTTCCCGCGTCTCCGCGAGCTCCTGTTCCATCTCAGAGACCAGGGCAACCTTCTGCTGGAGCTCCGCGTTCTCGGCTCTTAGCTTGGAGTTTTGCGCCAGGATGACCGCGCCCCATATCCCAAAGCCCACGCCAGATAGGAACAGAAGTCCCAGTCCCGCGACGCCAGCAATGAGAAGCCGGAGCCTCTTGCGAGTTATGGACAGGCTCCTCGTGCCGGAAACGCCCGATATTATCACATCCCAGCTGTTCATTTCCATGATTCATATTTTAATCCGCAGGTCCACTGCCGCGCCAGCAGGATTGACCGCTCAGGTTTTTCAAGCTGGCCTGCGATAGCTAGTGTGTTTTCAATACGATCTTGTAAAGTTTGTAGGTATTGGGATTCCATTGATAGCGATTGAAACAAATCAGAGTATCTCCCCTGATTACGCCTCCGGTTCCAGCGCTATCTGGTAATAAACAGGAGTTAAGTATCGTTCCTGATTCTGGATCTATCAGCAAAATCCCGGTGTCTTGTATTTGTCCTTTGGGTAGCTGTCTCGCATAAAAAGCAAGGATGAACTCCCGCCACGGACAGATCTTCAGGAGTATGTGTGGATGCAAGGTATCAACAACTCTCTCCTTCCATTGGTATGCTTCCATTGAAGAGAATTCGGCAGGAAATGGTGGCATCAATGTAAAACCGGATGCGTCTAAATCTAACTCCCTTTCAGTAAAGGCCCCATAAAAAAGGTGCAGTCTGAAAGTGTAGAAATCACCTGTTACCACGGTGCTATCTGGCAATATAGTGCCGAAACCAAGGTTCTGGGTTATGCCAGACAACACCGACGAATCGGGGGACAAAAACCACCTCAGGATTCTTC
>CBFGJU010000179.1:0-2846 GCA_965649155.1 Caldifarciminota bacterium
GGCGACACACTGCACAGTCTCCGGTGCGATTGCGGCCTGCAACTTGACAGAGCGCTTACCCTGATAGGTCAGGAGGAAAACGGCGTCCTTATTTATCTCATGCAGGAGGGCAGGGGAATAGGTCTGGCGAACAAGATAAAGGCCTATGCCCTTCAGGACAGGGGCGCTGACACGGTTGAAGCCAATCACCAGCTCGGCTTTGCCGCGGATATGAGGACCTATGATGTGGCTGGCAGGATACTGGCTGACCTGGGGATCTGCCGGATAAGGCTCCTGACCAACAATCCTGACAAGATAATTGACCTCGCGGCAATGGGCATAGAGATAACCGAACGCGTGGCTCTTGAGATAGAGCCTAACGAACACAACAGGGAATACCTGGCCGCGAAGAAGCGCAAACTGGGACACCTTCTTTCCGCCATATAGCGCGCGATGCTTTTCGCCCTGTTCCTGATGAAAGCCACGGAGCCAGAATTCAGGGTTGACACCCTCTTGTTTCGTTTCACTAGGCCCACTGCGATGGCCTTCTCAGAGAACACCCTTTATGTTGCTGAGCACGACGGGAGAATATGGGCTGTCAAGAACGATACTCCGAGGCTCATCCTCAAGGGTTTGAAACCCCCGGTAAACGGAATTCTTCCTTTGGGCGACAGCTTATTCATCTCTCATCGGGGAAGGGTTAGCGTTTTTACCGGTGGTAGCCTCTCCGATCTCGTCGCGGGCCTTCCTTCGTTTGGTTTATGCTCAAACAACGGCATCGCGCTCGGCCCGAAGGGCTGGATTTACCTGTGCCAGGGCGAGGAGGATTGCTTTTCGTCAGCCCACGCGCTTTCCGGGACCATTCTCAGGTTCAACCGCGATGGTGGCGGTCTTGAGGTCTTTTCAGGGGGTTTTCACGACCCCTGGGGCCTCGCTTTTCAGGGGGACACCCTCTGGGTCACTGACCCCGGCTGTTATCCGGCTGATTACTACCAAACCCTTGACGGCGTCTACCGGGTTGACCCGAAGGGCGAGTGGTTTGCTGTTCACCTTGATCCCGGGGATTACCCTCGCGGCCTCTGTTTCTGGAATGACACCCTTTATGTGGCCTGTTTTGGCAACCCATTTCTCAGAAAAGAGGACACCAGGCCGCGGGTAATAAAGGTCTTCAAGAAGAAGGCCAGGTATGTTTTCAGGGACATTCCCCTTGACCTCGGAAGGCCTGTGGATGTCAAGGTCGGGCCTGACGGCGCGCTTTATGTCCTTGATGGCGAGGGCGGAAGGGTTTTCAGGCTGAGAAAAAAATAAACCCTGGGCGCATTAGAACATGTGCCCGAGGCCCAGGTGGATTATCCCCCAGCCGGAGTAATTTACTATTGGCCTTGCCCAGTCCAGTCTCACCGGCCCTATTGGCAGGTAATACCTGAGGCCCAGGCCTGCTGAGAACGCGACCTCGCTTAAGTCCACGGATTTCAGGTTCCTCCAGAGGCCTCCGGCGTCAGCGAACAGCGCGAACCCCCACGCGGGGCTCAGGTGTTTTCTTATCTCCAGGTTCGCGTTCAGGAAGTCGGAGCCGGATCTTATGCCTCGCGGGTCGTATGCCCCTATTGAATACCTGGTGTAGCCCCGGACAGTCCCGTCGCCTCCAAGGGTGAAACGCTCCGTGTATGGGACGGACGATGACCGGCCGTATGGCTCTATGTGTCCCAACGAGAGCCTCGCGGCAAGAAAATAGCCCCCTTTCGTCAGCTTTGAGTATGTTGAAAACGACGCGAAAGCCTTTATCAGGTCAGCATCCCCGCGCAGGACCCATCCAGTCTCTTCCAGTCTGAATCTGCCGTATGATCCCCTTGTGGGATCAAAGATGTTGTCCCTCGCGTCAAGCATTATCTCCTGGGTGAAAGAGTTCACGGTTATCCTGGGCGCGGCCACCGGTTTGCCGGATATGTTCCTGCTGTATGACCAGCGGACGCCCGGCGAGACGCTCCAGAACCTGCCTATGTATTTTCTTGTGAGAAATGTGATGGTGAAATCCTCGTATTCCAGGTCAATATCGTATGAATATGACCCGGTTGCCGTCGCGTCAAGCCTGAATCCCAGAAAGTATGGCTCGGAATATGTGAGCCTCGCCTTTCGCCTCGGGAACTCCGGGATGGTATCCTGACTGAACCAAAGGAAGTTCCACGAGGCCTCCCCTGTTAGCTCAACCCTCTGGCCCCTGCCCCAGAAGTTCAGATGGCCTACGCCGGCCTTGGCCTGCAGTTCCTGGGGCGTGTGGTAACCGCCGCCCAGGTCTATGTATCTTGGGCTTGCCTCGCGCACGGTGAAATAAATAACTGTCATTGAGTCGCCCGGACCCAGGCTGTCCAGGGAGTATTCAACCGAGGTAAAAAGCCCTGTGGAGTATATCCTGCGTTGGGACTCGGCTATTTCGTCAAAGCTGTAGAGTCTCCCCGGCTTCACCGCTATCTCTCTTTCTATTATCTCGGTCCTGACCCTGTTGTTTCCCCTCACCACCACCTCACGGATGCGCACCCGCGGCCCCTCGTTTATCTTTACCTTTATCAGCATCAGGTTCGGCGCGATCTCCTTGACCTCGGATATAACTTCAATCAGGGGAAAACCTGAGTTCTGATAAAGGGAGTAAAGGGATTGCTCCACCCTGGCTATTATCGCCTCGTCGTATGGGGCTGGCAGTTCCCTGGGGACTGACTTCATCAGTATCCTCTGCAGGGACAGGCTATCTATTGTCGCCATTCCCTCCGGGATTATGTCAACTATCCGCGCCCTTGGGCCCTCGTCTATGAAAAGGTGAATCTCTACTCCCCTGTCAGTCTGAACAACGCTGTCGGTTATCGCGGCCATGA
>CBFGJU010000180.1:0-2520 GCA_965649155.1 Caldifarciminota bacterium
CCTCGGTGGCCTCTATTGAATAATCCTCTATTGTCCTGGCCAGGATCAGATCCCTCTTGACCAGGTCTTCCGCGAGCTTCATTATCTGCTCTTTCTGGACTTCCTCCGGAACCGGAGAGCCGTCCGGCGCCTCTATCTTCACATCGTCCTTTATGGATTCGTAGCGTCTCTGCACGAGTGAGCGCGGCAGTTCAAACGGCGCCGCATCGTAGATTGCCCTGACCACCTTCAACTCAAACTCGTTCTCAAGCTCCCTGTCCACCCTTTCCTCAAGCCGTTTCCTTATGTCCTCCTTCATGGCGTCAAGGCTCTCGTAGCCCTGAGCCTTCGCGAACTCGTCGTCCAGGGGGGGCAGGATCACTTCCTTGACCGAAATGACCTTGTAGTGTTGTTTGCGTTCCTCGTTCTCGCCCTTCTCGTTCTCCGCGACAACGCTTATGTCGCACTCGTCGCCGGGCCGCTTCTCAGCCAGCGCGTCATAGAGATACGGATCAAGCTCGTCCCTCGCGTACCTGACAGCCACCTTTCCCGTGAATGTTACTTCCCCTCGTGGGTCAAATTCCGTCATCTCCGCGGTCACGGTGTCTCCCTCCCTTATGCCCCTGTCCTCAACAGGAGCTACTGTCGCGAGGGCATTCTGTATTGCCTCAAGTTGTTCCAACACATCAACATCGGATATGGTTATGACTCTCTTCTCAACCGTTATGCGGGAGAGCTCCGGTAGCCTGACCTCCGGCACTGTCTCAAACTCTATCTTTACCCGGAGGGAGCCGTCCTCTTGCCTGGCTATCTCCGTGACCGTTACCTGGCCGATGGGCCTTGTGCTTCCCAGCTCTTGCCTTATCTTCTCGTTTATGGCGTTTTCAATGGTCTCCTGCTGAACCAGCTCTCCGAACCTCGCCTTCACGACGCTCGGCGGCACATTGCCTGGCCTGAAACCGGGAACCTTGACCTTTTTGGAGAGGGTCCTGATGACCCTTTCCTCCGCCGCGGAGAGCTCTTCTTTAGTTATCAAAAGCTCCCGGCTACCCGACGCGCTTTCCTCGCCTGGAACGATTATCTCTGGCATGGGATTATTCCTCTCTCAGGGCGTTATTATAACCGAAAGCCCTCCCGCGGGGCAAAGGCACTACTCGTCTTCCCCGCTACTGTTCTCCGTGTATCTCACCCTGTCCTTCATGCCTCCCAGGATTGTTTTCAGGCCGGGGGCGTTCTTTGACAGCCAGTCAAGTTCCTTTGGGCAGGATGATTTTATTGTTTCCCAGGCAGAGGGTTCCTTGTTCAAAAGAACCATGTGCGCGTAAACCCCAACCGTCCAGGATTTCCTGTATTCCGCGTCGTTGCCGGGCGGGTTGGCCAGGTATTCATCCAGGCTTTCCTGGATCAGATCCGGAAAAACCTTTGTGTTCTCCACATACTTTCCGGCCTTCAGGCTGAAGACGATTGGAACCCACGGGCTAACCGCGTAGGGATAATCGTAGTAGGCAAATCCGTCATAAGAGCCAACCGCCTCAAGCTTGCCGTCGCCGTCCAGGTCTCTGAATTCAAGCCCCCCGTTTCCCATGTCAAAAACGCCCATGAGCTTCAGGCTGGGTTTTCTCGTGTAGATGTAGTAGGTTAAACAGCAGTGCGCGCCCCCGGAGTAGTCTTCAATGAGAAGCTCTTCCGTGCCGTCGCCATCGGCGTCAAGCGTTCTGACCTGCGCGTTCCAGACCTCAAACGAACGGACGGTCTTCCCGCCCTTTTTTATGGTGAGGAGAGGCGTCTCCACGGGTATCTCCCCGAAATCGTATTCTTGCCAGGACACGGTATAGGGGCCCCACTGGAGGGTCGCGGAAAGGAGCAGGTTTATCATGGGGGAAATTATACCCTCCCGTTGCCCTTTGTCTCAATTCCTAAACTTGATCTTCCTCACACCGCCGATAGTGATCTTTTTGATGTTCCTGAAACGAATTTCTTCAACCTTACCCTTGGGATCCATCAGTTTCAGGTAATCCATTCTTGATATGCCCTTGATCTCCTTGCCTGATCTGAGATGAACGGTCATCACATCGTGCTCGGAGAAGACCCCCTTTCTGCTGACCGACACAATTTTTATATCGTCGGTGGGTATGGAAACCCTCTTTCCATCCACCTCAAGCCAGAACTCTTTGTTATAAACTATGCCCCAGTGGAGGTTGTTCTCCTTTTCCATTTCCACGGTGTCCCAGGTGTAGATTCTATCCACTATGGGCATTATCAATTTGTAGTCCAGGCGATCGCCGGGAACGGACCTGTGCTTCCAGGCCACGAACTTCTCCAGCTCATCCAGATAGATAATGCTTTTATCAAATCCCCTGACTGCATCAGCGTTCGTGCCCTCGCGGCCGGATTTGTCCCTTTTCGCAAAGGTCACCAGCGGCTCAATCCAGATATGGCGCATATCCCTGTCCGACCAGTTTAGATAACCCTTCAGTGCGTAAGTCTTTCTGTAGACTTCGGTGTAGGGGTTCCTGAAAACATCAGGTTTGTCGCTTCCGG
>CBFGJU010000180.1:2530-2838 GCA_965649155.1 Caldifarciminota bacterium
TGTCCTTGGGTTTCACCGTTCCCTTCCAGTTTTTTATCTCCACGCAGAAGAGGAACCGCCCCGCAACCATTACGGCGTCTATCTCCCGGAATCGCCCCCCGTCCATTACGACCCGGTTCGGGTAGACCTTCCATCCATGAGCCTCGGCATATTTCTGGAACAGATCCTCGCCTTCCTGGCCATACTTCAGAGTTTCTTCCGTTTCCTCCGGCAGGAGCCCGTCAATGAACCTTCCTAATCTTTTCAGGAATCCCATAGTGGCTATATTCTGCGGTTTGAGCTCGCCGGCAATCAACCCCCCGCTCCCG
>CBFGJU010000181.1:0-2187 GCA_965649155.1 Caldifarciminota bacterium
GCGTCCACCTTCAGGGTTCGCCGAGCCGCTGGAAGTGAGGCGAACAGGAACAACCATTCCCCCTCACTCCATCTCCTTCCTGCCCAGGAAGGCCTCCTTTACCGTCACGGGGTCCGCGAGGGACAGTTCCGCGCCCGTGGGGATTCCCCGGGCAATCCGGGTTACCCTGGCCCTGTCCTTCAAAAGCTCGTGAATGTAAAACGCGGTAGCGTCTCCCTCAACAGTCGGGGATAGGGCGATTATCACCTCTCTCACACCCCCGGCCTCGCAACGCCTCAGAAGGGCGTCAAGCCGTATGTCCTCCGGCCCCACGCCATCCAGAGGAGAGATGACCCCGCCGAGGACATGATACCTGCCCCTGTAAAAGCTGAAGCTCTCAAAGAGAAAAACATCCGATGGCCTCTCCACGACCGTGATGACCTCTTCCCTTGTTGTGTCAGAGCATATCGGGCACGGATCAAGGTCTGTTATGACCCCGCAGACCGAGCAGAATCCAAGATCCTGCGCGCCTGAAAGGGCCCTGATGAGCTCGCCGAGGTTGTTCCTGTGGGCCAGAAGGTAGAAGGCAAGGCGCTCCGCCGTGTGCTCGCCAACGCCAGGCAGAGCCTTTAGTGCCTCGGTGAGTCTCAGGAGAGGCTTTGGAATCCACATTTCATCTGCTCCCCGCCGGTTTCAGGTTGCCAAGACAAACCGGATAACCCTGGCTAGCCAGCATGTCCCGGCAGGCAGGCTCACATTCCCCCTCCCAGCATTGACCTCATCTCTGGCGGGAGGCTGTCCACCAATTCCTTGAACTTCTCCTGGCTAAACCTACCCGCGGCTTCTCTGGCTTTGTTGAAAGCGTAGGCAAGGCCCTTCTCAAGGTCTTTTCGCCTCTCAGGGCTCAGGAGTTCCGGGTCTATCTCAACGGACTGAACCTCGCCGGTCCCATCCATGGTTATCTTTATCCTGCCTCCCTGCGCGTCCGACGAGAGCCTCGCCTTCTTGAGTTCTTTTTCCATCTTGGCAAGCCTGGCCTTAAGAGCCATCGCGTCCTTCATCTGTCCAAAGTTCATCCTCTATTTCCTCCAGCTTGAATGTTTCTATGAGCTTCTTCAGGGCCTCATCCTGGACCTGGGGCCTTGCCTCGTCCTGGGCTTTTTTCTTTCGTATGGGCGCAGATGGGGCCTTCGTGATGTCATCTGCTCGTATCTCGGAAGCGCCCGCCAGGGCACGCTCTATGTCCACTGCCGAGGGGAGCATTGCCATCCTGAGAACGGCGTGTTCAGCCCAGGCCCTGGGATTTATCCTGTATCTGATGGATGATTCCAGCTCAAAGGTTATGTTAGCGTATGCCAGGAGGTCCTCCCTGGGGAAAGCGTTGGCCAGGTTAGCTGTTTCTTCGTCCTCAGAGAGGCCCATCTTCGCGCGCGCCAGCTCCGAGAGAAAAGCCACCAGTCCACGGGTAAAATCCCCCGGGGTGTAGCCCCTGGCAAAGAGATCGTCCAGGTGTCTGAGCGCGCCCGATGTGTCGCGCTCCTTCAGGTGAAGGAACAACTGCCGGTAGAAATCCTTCTCCACCACGCCCAAGAGGTTCATCACATCCCTCTTGTTTATGGTTCCACCTGAGTAAACCCAGAGCTGTTCCAGCATGACCAGCGCGTCGCGGAGCGAGCCGTCAGAGTGCTCCGCCAACGCCTTCATCGCGTCCGGCTCCACCGGTATCCCCTCCGATTCGGCTATCAGGGTTAGCCTCCCCACGATGTCCTGGACGGTTATGGGTCTGAGGTCAAAGCGCTGAACACGGGAGAGAACGGTCCTGGGTATGCGCTGGGGGTCAGTGGTCGCGAACATGAAGATCAGGTATGGGGGAGGTTCCTCCAGGGTCTTCAGGAGCGCGTTGAAGGCCTCGGTGGTGAGCATGTGAACCTCATCTATGATGTAGACCTTGAACCTGCTGTATGCCGGCGGAAACCTTATCTGTTCCTTTATGTTCCTTATCTCATCAATGCCCCTGTTTGACGCGCCGTCTATCTCTATGACATCCATTGACCCGCCCTGGATTATTGCCCGGCAATTCTCGCACTCGCCGCAGGGTTCGTCCGAAGGGCCTCGCTCGCAGTTCAGGGCCATCGCAAGCAATCTGGCTATGGTGGTCTTGCCGATGCCTCTTGGCCCGGAAAAGAGATACGCCTGACCCAGGCGCTC
>CBFGJU010000181.1:2197-2833 GCA_965649155.1 Caldifarciminota bacterium
TCTGGAGCGTCCGGACGACATGCTCCTGGTTCACCACATCCGTGAACTTCCTGGGCCGGTATTTGACGGGGAGGTTCATATCTGCACTCCGAGATAACTACCTGAGGCCAACCCACCGGGAAACTCGGGGTGGGGGTTTTTACCAACAGGTATGCCGCCTTTCCTAATCAAGTGGATATTACCTGGTTTGTTGATTTCGAGGACAAACAGGCGTTTACCCATTTTCAGCAAGGTTTCGCCTTGGTGTAAGGTTCCGCCCCTATTACCGACCTCCACAAGCAAGCCGGCTTTAACAAGTGGCACCATTACTTCATTCCTTTTGAAAGCTATCCATACCTTCCAAGTCGTCCTGGGAGGAACAAAAGCTATGGCCAAAAAATTTCCAGAGGAGGCAATATCCCTGAGTTCCTTTTTTGAAGCGAAGTTTAGTATCCCATAACTCAGAACCGCCACGGTCTTACCACCGGCGTCCAAAGCAGCTTTATGAGCTACAGTGTCGGTGCCGGGCGCATAACCGCTGACAACAACATAGCCATTTTTTATTAGGACCGATGCGTAATTTTTGGCCACCTCTTGTCCGGTGAGACTCGGGTTTCTAGTTCCGGCGATAAGGAACATCGGCTCTTTAAGAAGATC
>CBFGJU010000182.1:0-1428 GCA_965649155.1 Caldifarciminota bacterium
GGAATGCCATCTTGGCGCGGATTTATTCCTTGCGGAGGGCGTGAATGTTTCCCAGGAAGTTGAAAAAGGCTCTTGCCACGAGTCATAATTATCACATGAGAACCCTTCTTCTTTTTTCGCTGACAATGCTCTTTGGTTGTGGTGTCCAGCACTTTCACAGCCCGAACCCTGCTGGTCGGGGCCATCATCCGGGGGTTGGCGTCTCCTTCTTCAACATGGATTCCGCGCTCACGGCATGGGGGACGGTCTGGCAGGCCTCATACAGATACGGGTTCAACGATTACCTGGACGCGGGCCTGAACGCTGATTTCTTCACCCGGAGGACTGATGCCTCCTCGGATACCCGGATAACCTCCTTGACCTTCACCCCCTCGGTCAAGTATTCCTCGCCCAGGTGGGGAATCCTCCGGGCCTCGGTCTATGGCGGCTTGGGATATACCTTAGGAACCATATACAGGCTCGGCGGCTCCTCGTCTGATACTGCCAGCTACATAATCCACCTTCTCGCGGGGGCCTCGCCCGGTCTGGTCATGGGTCCCGTGAGCCTCTATGTGCCCCTCCGGTATGTCTATGCCGTGCCGCCGGATGTCAAGGAGGTGCACTGGGTAGGGATGTTCAGCGGTGGCCTTGGCCTGGAATCACGGATAGCATGCCATCCCCTGATATTTGAAGCCCTCTTTGACTATCTGGGCCGTGACGATGATACAGGGGAGCTGATAGCCACCCTGAGCTGTGGCCTTGGATTTTCCTGGTAAAATGAAAAACCCTCCACCCAGGGGTCAGGAGACCCAATGTTTTATCAATCTACCAGGATTTTAGCGCTCCGGCTGAACCCTCCGGCCCTCAGAACCAGGTAATAGACTCCGGAAGGAGCATTTAGGCTGTATTCTCTTCTGATCTCGCTGTCGGCCGCAACACCGCTTTCCAGGGCCGCCAGCTTTGCCCCCGACGCGAGATACAGGTCAAGACAATATGGCGTTCCGGCAGGCATTGCGAGGCTTATGCTGAGAACCCCGCGCCTGTAAAAAGCATTCATCCCTGGCTCGCGCGTGGCATAGTCCTCTCGGTATGCTACAGGTGTGGTGTTCTCATACCAGTAGAAGGTGTTTGAGCTCAGCGCGAAGTCGGTATCCCCGTCCCGGTCAATGTCATACGGATAAACAGCCAGGGACGCGGAGACGATGTCTATGCCGGTCATGGCCCAGGATGGATACTCGTAGCCATTTACATGTGTGCCGTATCCGGCCACGATTATGTCCCCGCGGTTGTCGCCGTTGAAATCCGCGGCGCATATCCCGTGCGCGTTCCCGACATAGGCCTCGTCAACCGGGTGCGTTGTCCAACCTCCGGAGCCATTGTTCTCAAACCACCTGACATAGCCGTTCCCGGAACCATTGCCGTTGTAGTTCGTTCCGGCGATATCCGGAT
>CBFGJU010000182.1:1438-2831 GCA_965649155.1 Caldifarciminota bacterium
TGCTCGCGCCAGTGTTCCCAACAAGCCTCTTGGTGAATGACTGTGAGCCGTTGTTGTCATACCAGTAAATGCTCCCGTTGAGCCAGTCGGTGCCAATGAGGTCGCAGTCTCCGTCGCCATCAAGGTCAAGTCCCCAGACCTCGTGGGCCCAGTTCAGGTTCCCGTCAACCAGGTGGGGAGTGAAATTCTCTGAGCCGTCGTTCTCAAACCAGAAAAGGTCGCTCTCGGTCCAGTCAGTGAACAAGAGATCAAGGTCGCTGTCGCTGTCAACATCAGCCGCGTTGACCCGCCAGCCGCAACCGACGGTCTGGTAGACTGTGTCCGGCGTGAAGACACCCACGCCGTTGTTAGCGAACCAGACCAGATATGTGTCCGATGCCGCGGCCAGATCGCAGTCCCCGTCGCCATCAAGGTCTCCGGCCCAACAGCCTATGACCTCATCAGCGACGAAGACCGTGTGCGGCACGAAGCTATTCGGCCCCAACCACTCAAACCAGACCAGCTGGTTGCCGGAACGGCCTGCTCCCACTATGTCAATGTCCCCGTCGCCGTCAAGGTCAGCCGCGGAAACATCTATTCCTCCGGACAGGTTGCCAACCGTGTGCCTGGTGAACGAGAGGGCAGAGACAAGGCTCAGCGATAAAATCCCGAACATTTGCACCTCCAGGTTTCCATTAGATTATAACCATCTCAAAACCTCGCGCTAAAAACACCCCGGTCAAAAGCTCTTTATCCGGAGCGTTTATCTGGTGAAGACCACCCTTATAGTTCTGGCTGACTCGCCCTCAGCGAGCCTCAGGAAATATGTTCCGGACGCGGGCGCGCTCCAGGAGATCTCGTGATCCCCTGCCACGGATCCGGAGTAGAGGGTCGCCAGCTCCCTTCCGGTTATGTCATAGGCCCTGAGAGTTGCGGCCGCACGGCCGGTCGTGTAGAAGGCTATCACCGCCTCCCCGCGGACGGGGTTTGATACCGGCGCCAGGACTATGCCGTCCGGCGCGATCCAGTCCCTTTCCTCCTGGCCCACATTCGGTTCTCCGGTCGCTATGATGTTAAAGCTGGTGGTATTTGTGTAGCTGGTTCCCGATACGGCCAGGAAGAATGTTATCCTGTGGCCCTTTGGCACGCTGGGCGAGACATTAACCGCGTAGAATGACTGGGATGTCGCCGTGGCCTCGGATGCTATGTTTCCATAAGAGGAACCAGAGCTTACCACTGTCACATACGGATCAAGGGTTGACAGGGTCGCTGAGATGTTGTTGGCTGTCCCACCGCCAGAGTTAAGGAGGTCAACCCTGAACTGGATGCCATTGCCGTAGTCTATGCTGTCGCCGAGGGAGTTGTAGTAGTATGTGACCCTGGGTTGGTTCGGCAGGGATGTTGAGCCATTTAT
>CBFGJU010000183.1:0-2813 GCA_965649155.1 Caldifarciminota bacterium
TTATTGTGAGATGGGTGGCTCAGGGCGCCTTCGCCCTGGAAAGGGGCGTGTTCCGATTGCCCCCACGGGGCGTGGGGGTCTACCCGTTATTCAGAAGCGTATAAACCCCAGGGAGCCGCTTGGGCTCCCTGGGGCAGGAGGGGGTGGTGGGTGTGGGGGAAGGTGTTATTCCTTAACCTCTTCAACGAAGATGCAGGCACCCGGGCACTCATCTACCATCTTCTTCACATCATCCCTGTCTCCGGCGAACTCCATGCCCGGTTTAACAAAGGCCAGTCCTTCGTCGTCCATCTCAAAGACATCAGGGACCTCATCCGCGCATATCGCGTCACCCGTGCAAAGATCCCTGTCTATCCAAACTTTCATCTTAGGCATCTTTTCTTTTCCTCCTAAAGCTCATCCGTAAGGTAGAAGATTATAAAGCAAGTTGCAAGGCCGTGCAAGCTCTGAAGCCGGGATCGTGAAAACGCTTTCCATGACAGGGCTTCAGCCCTTCTTTCCCGCGAACAGGGCCTTGATCACATAGCCCAGCATGTCCGGGTTCTCCTTGAAACGCCTTATGACATAGGGCTTCCAGTCCTTGCCGAATGGAACATAGAGCCTCATCCTGTGGCCCTCCTTGACCAGGATGTCCCTGAGGCCCTCCTTCACGCCGTAGAGCATCTGAAACTCGTATTGATCCGGCTTGAGTCCGAGCTCGTGGATCACCGCGAGCGCCTCCCAGATCATCCGTTCGTTGTGCGTCGCAAAAGCTGGGTATCCGCCAGCGGCCGCGAGGGTCTTTCCAACCAGGCCGAAGTTCCTCTGGACAACATACGGGTCGCCGAAAGCCACGGTCAGGGGCTCCTTGTATATGCCCTTGCATATCCGGACCGTCGGTTTCCACTTTGCCATGCGTTTCATGTCGGACACCGCGCGACGGAGCATGGTCTGGCTCACCCAGCCGACATTGCTGAATCCCTCGGACCTGAGGCGCTCGTATATCTCAAGGGTGGCGTCAACTGTGGGCGAGTCCTCCATGTCCATGCAAACGAACCTGCCAACCGCGGCCGCCGCGGTCACGACCTCTTTCACATTTCCGTAGCAGAAATCCTTGCTTATCAGGAGGCCGAAGTGGGTGGGTTTGACGGATATGTCCGCGGCTAGCCGCTCCCGGTCAAGGGCCTGGAGGATCTCCTTGTATGTCCTCACAACCTCCATCACATGGCGCTCATCCGCGAGGCTCTCGCCCAGAAGGTCAACCGTCGCGAGGATGCCCCTGTTGTTGAGCTCCCGAACGACGCGCAGGGCGTCCGAGAGCTCCGGGCCAGCTATGTATCTTCTGGCAAAGAGGAAAAGTATGGGCTTCGGGGTTATCCGAAGCCCAAGTATGACGAGGCTGTTTATGGGGTTCATTTCTCAGCGCACCCTTGAGGAAAAATCTATGCCTTCTCCGGCTTGCCCTCCTCGGCCGGAGGAGCCTCTTTCTCCACGATTATCTCCTCTATTGCCTCCGGCCTCTGCGCCAGGAGGTCAATGTCATCCTTCTTCTTGTAGAGAACCGTGTATATGAGGGTCTGGCCTGACCAGCACATCGCGCCGAGGTATGAGAAGAGGAGGAAGAGTATTATGTAATAGACCACGCCGAGGGTGATGCCCGCGGCTATCGTCGCGGACGCGGTCGCGGTGTGTCCCGTGAGAGCGAAGAACCTGGAGAGGCTGACCCAGTCCATGAACTTCACGCTCCAGATGGAGAGGGAGAACCAGTCAACGAACCTAACTGCGACATCGTGCGCGAAAAGCGCTTGCGGGTAGCCAAATCCCATTGCCCAGAAGGTGAGCTTCGCGCCCGCGGTGAGGAAGAATCCGAAAACCATTATGGCGACAGCCTTGACCGCGACGAGAAGGGCCTCGTAGACCACGAAACGCCAGTTCTGCTCGTTTATGATGGAGAAGGTCTCAAACAGCGCGTCAAAGGTGTCGGCCTGGGTTGTGGCCACAGCGGGAGCCACGACGAACAGGGAGACCACGAAACCTATCATCACATATATGACGAACAGGGACACGAAGAAGAAGAAGATGAAGAGGATGGCGTCTATCACGCCGCCGGCCGCGGGTATCCTGCCAAGGTAGAAGACCCCGACCTCAATCGCCAGAAGGATAATCGCGAGGAACAGGAGGGTCAGGGGCGCCAGGACAGTGGCTTTGCCCTTGCGGAGCGAGAGCTTCAGGGCCTTGGAGACCTCGTATAGCTCGTCGCCTTTGAACTGCTCGTAGGCTATCTTGGATATGGCGACGCCCGCGAAAAGTTGGACTATGGCGAACAGCAGGACGCCGAGCCACCAGACTATCTGGGACCTCAGGCCGAACGCCAGATAATCTCCCGTGAGAACGGGAACGGGCAAGAGGTGATAGAAGCGCCAGACATCCTCCATCCTGAAGCCGGCCATGCTGTAAGCCAGGTAGGTCAGGGGCACATAGAGAAGAAGGCCTATGACTATGCCGATGAACTGCACCCACATCTTCTTGACCGAAAGCCCGTAGCGCGGGGCTCTCAGGATATCCTTGAAGTTGAAATGGAGCTTGATGTGCATCAGAGAACCTCCTTTATCTTCTCGTTGATGAATTTCTCGGCCTCGGTGATCTCCTGCGCGGAGATGGGGAGGACCTTTCCCTCCTCAACAACGACCCTTCCTCCAATGACCACCCAGCACACATCCCTTCCTGATGCGGAATAGACGATGTGCGACTCAGGATTTCTCAGGGGACGAAGATGAGGCGCTCGCGCGTCAATCACAACGAAATCAGCGAGCTTTCCGGGCCTCAGGGAACCG
>CBFGJU010000184.1:0-2805 GCA_965649155.1 Caldifarciminota bacterium
CAGAGGGGATATGGCCCAGGGTAGAGAACCAACCAATGAGGCAGATAGGTCCAGGGGTTTTTCAGGCAGGGCCAATGGACCTGGGGCCAGGGGATCACTCGTTCCGGGTTGACTTCTACAGGGGCAGTGAGCTTGTTGGAGCGAGAACCGTTGGCGTTTCCGTCGCGCCGTGGCCCGCGGAATCCTATGATTGGGGAGTTGACACGAACTTTCTGAGGGCACTGGCTGAGGGTTCGGGCGGGTTCATGGCGAAATCTCCTGAGGAAATCAGGGGCTTCCTTGAGGGCCTGCGAAGCCCTTCGCCTCCCCTGAAGTTGTTGGACATGCCCTGGCTCATCTTTCTGCCAGTATTACTGCTATGCGTGGAGTGGAGCCTCCGCAGGTGGCTGGGTAAGGTGTAATCAATGCGCGCGGAGACATAGAGGGTTTTAAGCTCCGAATAACAAAGCGATCCTGCACTGATATTGACAGCGCAGGCCTGCTCGCGCGGGCCTGATTCGCCCCATGGGTTTCAGTGAAACGAGCAACCAACAACGAGCAGACTTTATAATGTGCGCCGGGCCAGAAAACCTGATCTATGAGCACTTTAATGGCGAAAACTATCGGGATCGTTGGTGCTGGAAATGTCGGCCGCTCGCTGGCAGGAGCGCTTGCCCGAAAGGCCAGGGATGTCATTTTGCTCTCGGATCACTACGAGGGCCCGTTGGACTTTTTCGGGCGGCGAGACGCGGGGGCGTTTCTTGAGAGTTGCGATGCCGTTGTTATAGCGGTAAGGGACAGGGATATCCGGAACGCGGCGGAAAGCCTCGCGTCAGCAGGAGCCGAGCTCGCCGGCAAGGTCTTCCTTCACTGCTCCGGCGCGCAGGACTCATCTGTCCTGGTGAGCCTGGGGGAAATGGGGGCAAGGGTGGGGGTTCTGCACCCTATCCAGAGCTTTCCACGACCGGATCCCGACCTCCTTGCCGGGATATACTTCGGAATTTCGGGGGACACGGAGGCCGTGGCACTGGCGGAAGGCCTGGCCTCGGTTCTCGCCTGCCGAACAATACGGATAAGGGATCACGCGCTGTATCACGCGGCCTGCGTGATGTCCGCGGGCTTCATTGCCACCCTGATAAGGCTCGCGGGAAAAACCCTCTCCAAAGCCTCTGACGGAGACTGGCGCGCTGTCCTGCCGATGGCCAGGGGAACCCTGGACAACATAGAGGAGCTGGGCCCCGAAAGGGCAACGACTGGCCCGCAGGTCAGGGGCGACACGGACACGGTCAGGGCGCACGCCGAGGCCCTTCGGGTGTTTGATCCGGGCCTCGCTCTACTTTATAATCTACTCTCAGCTGAAATGACCGAGAAAAAAGAGCTTGATCCTGTTCTCCTGAGTGTTCTGGCCTGCCCGAAGTGCAAGGGCGATCTTGAATACAGGAAGGACGAGGATGTTCTCATCTGCCACGCGTGCCGGCTCAGGTTCAGGATTGATGACGGAATACCCATAATGCTCCTTGAGAAGGCGGAGGAGTTCTGATGATAGGAACCGTTATAATGGGAATCCTGGCCCAGGGCATTGCGCCCGCAAAACCAGGTGGCTCCTTTGCGGCGGAGAAACCCGCGCTTTCGGCCCCGGCCCTCTCACCCGCCAAAGATTCGTCCGAGAGGCTAACAATTATCTCGTCGGACGATAACCGGCTGGTGTTCACCCTTGATTTCTCTCGGCCAGAGTTCTCAACCGTGAACATCAACGGCAGGCCTTTCCTGAGATTCGCCGGAGCCGGGTGGGGCCAGGCTGGTGAACCCGATCTGCCCGGCCGGCTTGTCAGCTTCGCCATACCAAGGGGCAAATCAGCGAGAATCAAGGTTTCTGTCCTGGAAGAAAGCTCATTCCAGGGCCCTCCTCCCCTCCCCTGCCCCAGGTATATTGATGACGGATTGACGCCTGTTTATGAGGCCAGCAAATACGAGACACCCTGGCCAGAATCAACCTGGGCCGAGCACAGCAGTGGGCTACTTCGGCACCTCAAATACATGAGGATAATCCTTTATCCACTTTCCTACAACGGCACGAGCTACACCTTCAGGAAAAAGATAAGGGTAGAGGTGGATTTCGTTCCAGAGGATGACGGCCTCGTTCCGTTTTCGGGCTATGACCCGTTTGACGAGATATACGCGCTGGAGATGCTGAACTGGAAGGGCCAGGCATCGTGGAAGGCCGCCCTGCCCGCCAGGAAGGCGGTTCCTGACCCGTTCTCCTCGGCCGCGGCGTGGGTGAAGGCATGCGTACGGGAGCCTGGCATATACGAGCTAAGATACGAGGACATGGTCAACCTGGGCGTTGCGCCAGCGCTACTCTCGGATCCCGATGGAATCGCGGTATTCTCCCTCGGCAATGACACAATGCGTTCTGACACCGGGCACAAGGAAACGGTCTTCTCTCAGGTTGCGGCGAGGGTTGATGAGGGCAGTGATGGGGTTTTCGGCCCGGGGGACAGGGTTCTCTTCTACGCTGAGGGGATTCCGGACAGGGAATACAACAGTCTTGATAGATACTTTGATTACTGGAATCACCCCTACACGGACACCGTGGTCTACTGGGTCGCGGTTGGTTTAACGGGCGCGCCAGAGAGGGCCGCGACAAAGGACGCCAGGCCATCGGCCGGAATCCCCTGCTCAACCAGCAAGGCCTATGTTCACCACGAGAAGAACGAGATAAACCTGGGCCAGAAGGGGATAGTCTGGGTTCAGCAGGAACCCAAGCTCTCGCTCCCGCAGAGCTCCATGTATGCGGATTATCCGTTTGAGATGACCTGCAACGGG
>CBFGJU010000185.1:0-2802 GCA_965649155.1 Caldifarciminota bacterium
GGTTTGGAAAACTCTCCTTCCGAACTGAAAGTCTCCAAGCGTAGCGTAGGAGAGACCTTCGGTTCCGCCCGGGAAGGATTTTGCGCAGGAAGTGGGTTGTATATCTTTATGGCCATGTCCTCCGGGGAATCAAAGAGAATGTCGCCAGGCAAAAGTGATCCTTCACCCCGATGGCCTCGGAATGGCTTAACTTAAGGCCAGGTTTCAGATTCCCTGATTTACGCCCGTAATCAACCAATCTGGCTCCCGGAGCCGATTTCAGCGCGCCAAGACCAGACCGGGAAAGGCTCTCGTTTTGCCTCCTCAACCCAGGTCTGAAGTTCAAGGTCAGGCTGTTCGCCTGGCACCTCAAGTCTTGCGCATAACTCCAGTCCCTGGTTCTTTACCTGCTCAACAACAGCGTTCCAGGCCTCTCGGGGATCCGCGTCTATACATTTAAAGTTCCGGCACAACCTGGGATTGAGGCCATTCAAATTTACGATGGGCCTCTCAAAAATCAAGGGCACCCTATCTCGGCAAGGCTTGCAGGGCACCCAGCTGAAAAAGTCAGGTTGTTCCTCGGGCGTGTAGCCCCTCATCAAAGTATAGGTCAATGGAGTCGTGTATAACTGCTCCAGAGTTAGTTTGAAATACCAGTCCGGCACCTGATCCGGTTTCTTCAACTGGTTATCTCGTGAGTGGGTGATCCTCTCTCTAGACACAGTGAAAAGCGTGTCCAGCACAAAATGATAGCCGTTCGGGTATTTTATACTTGAACCAAACAGGATTACCGAACCTTCTTCAAGGCTTTGCATCTTGGTGGGGTTCCCCTTCAAGTTCTGTCTGCATACCGTATAAAAGAAACGATCCCCGAATACACAGGGGTCAGTGGCGTGCCTTTTTTCTGGATCCGGAATTCCTGAAGCAGGAAGGTATGGGAGGTGGATATGCTTAGGAATGGTTTTGCTACCCTTCCTGGTTTTGTAAAGCTTTGCGTTGGCTTCCCATTCTACCCAAGCGGTTACAGGTATCCATTCCCATGCACCGTTTTTGTCTCGCACCATTCCTTTGGTAAAAACGAAGCGCCTTCTATGGGGTTCTGGGTTGCGAGGCTTATCTACCAGATGCCATGCCTCGCAATTATATTCCGGTCCAGGGTGTGGAAATTGCACTACTTTACACATAATGTGATCCTCCTGGGATGTCTGGTTTCTTAATGATGGGCATAGTTTAAACTTCGCATTCAGGCTCGTTCAACTTTTCGCTTAGGCCGCGAGCGGCGCGAGCAGTTGAAATTCATGCAGGAAGTGGGCTATAATTTCCCCGCGTGAGAGGAGGTTTGACCTTGAAGAGGTTCTTGATAACATTAGCAACGCTGGGCTTTGCGTGGGCCCAGTCCCCGAGCGAGTATCTGGGCATGGAGTTCGGCCAGACCGCCACATTCCATGGCGGATGGGTCCAGTGGGATGGCTCGGACTCAATAAAAGCGGCCACGGTTGACACGGAATCCGTGGCTGACACATTCCAATACAGCGGCTACCCGGCTCTTGGAGTCTGGACAGCGACACACATGACCGGGGACACGATCGCGGACACCTCTTATGTTGACACTTTCTACAACGATCCCCCATGGCTCAGAGGAAGGGCTCATCTTTTTGTGGATAATGTTGTGGACGCCTACTATGCACGAACCCCGTTTGTGATAGGAGACAAATGGTCACTCGGGACCGAAGGCAAGTATGCCAATGATTTTGATGGCGATGGCCTACCCGACAGCATTGAGATAAAGGCAGACACATTCTTTGTTGAGGATACCGAGACGGTCAATGTTCCAGCGGGAACCTTCCAGAGCTACCGGCTTCGCAGGGAGTCATCCGCGTTTGTTTTCTACTTTAGCCTTCCGATGGTGGATTCAGCAACGATGACTGGCACATCCTATATCTGGTGGTCTCCGGGGAACTGGGGCGTGAAGGACACGAGCCACAACGAAATAGTTGTCTACATCTTTGGAACGCCATACCCGATAACCCAGGACGACTGGCGCGAGCTCATCACCCTGGAGGCTGTGGAGGAAAGGGCCTCTCTCAAACCCGTGAGTCTCGTCTCCGCCAGCGTGTCGCGGGGCATTTTCCTGCTTTCCCGTCCAGAGTCCGGCCTCCTAGAGGTTTCGGTCTATGACCCCGCGGGCCGCCTGGCCATGAAAACCTCCACGGATAAAGGCTCGCGGATGGTGGTGAACACAGGGGCCATGACCCCCGGAGTCTATTTCCTGCGAGCGAGGCTTGACGGCAGGGAGGTAATGGCGGAAAAGGTGGTCAAGAGGTAAAACAGGATCGTTGGTTAACGATCCAGAGTGTCTCTCGGAGCAACCGCAAAGGGCTGTCCTGGCCCTCCGTGTGATCAGCGAAGAGAGATGTCCATTCCCCCTGTGAGGATTACTCCTCCCATGTTGTTATTGAGTGATAGTATATCCTGTCGTTGTCGTCAAGACCGCGCTCTATCTCGGTGATATGGGCCGTTGTCGCGCCGAAGGCCGAAAGGGCATACATGACAGCATCCATCGGTTTGGTATTTTTACCGCAGGTGTATATGTCCAGAGCCGCATAGCGGGACTCCGGCCAGGTGTGAACCGACAGGTGGGACTCCGATATTACCACTACGCCGGAAACACCGTTTGGGGGAAACCTGTGGACAGAAACAGCCCAGACATGCGCGCCGGCTTTTTCCGCGGCCTCAAGCAGGACAGCCTGAACACGCTCCACCGATCCTATTACCTCGGGCCGGCAACCAGAGCATTCCACCACATATTGTATACCAAGGGTT
>CBFGJU010000186.1:0-2800 GCA_965649155.1 Caldifarciminota bacterium
GACAAAACCAGCGCCGATAAGCCGAAAAACATTATAATATCAGGGTGCGCGTTATAGTCACTGGCGGCGCGGGATTTCTCGGTTCGGCTTTCGTGCGGCTTACCGCGCGCGAGCGTCCGGACTGGGAGATAACCGTCCTGGACAGATTGACATATGCTGGGGATCTCAGAAGGCTCCGCGGAACCCATTTCCACTTCGTCCACGGGGACATCCTGGACCAGAACCTCGTGGTGGGGCTTCTCGTGGATCACCAGGCTATCGTTCACTTCGCCGCGGAGACCCATGTTGACAGGTCAATAACCAGCCCAGGAGGATTCGTCAGGACGAATGTCCTCGGTACACAGATCCTCCTTGAAGCCGCGCGGCTCGCGTGGGAGCGCGAGGGGATTTTCGTTTACATCTCAACAGATGAGGTCTATGGCCCGGTTGAACGCGGCGCGGCAAAGGAAGACTGGCCTCTTTTGCCATCCTCGCCATACTCAGCGAGCAAGGCTGGCGCGGAGGCAATGGTCAGGGCATACCAGAGGACTTATGGCACGAAAGCAATCGTCGTCCGTCCCTGCAACGCCCTCGGCCCGTTCCAGCACCCTGAGAAGTTCGTTCCAAGGATGGCCGTCAGGGCCATGACGGGAAGGGATCTGCCGGTCTACGGCACTGGAAAGCAGAGAAGAGAGTGGCTATGGGCTGATGATATAGCGAGGGCAATCCTCTTGGTTATTGAAAAGGGAACACCGGGCGAGATTTACAACATAGGTTCTGGCCACGAGGAGGAGAACATATCGGTCGCGGAAAGGATACTTGAGCTCGCGGGGGCAAGCCCTGATCTCATCCAGCATGTGAGCGACAGACCCGGCCATGACACGCGGTATTTCATGGATTCAAGCAAAATAAAGGCCCTTGGCTGGGAACCCTCGCTCAGTTTTGATCAGGCCCTCTCCGAGACCGTTTCCTGGTTCAGGGAAAACCGCTGGTGGTGGGATGGGTGGGCCGAGGAAATATAAAAGCCCCGGCCGGAATGGGAGGTGTGGTAATATTATCCGGCCGGGACCTGCTAGGTGGCTACCTCACAACCGCCTTTCCTTTGTAAGCACCTGCTTTCCAGAGATAGACTCCGGTTTCCAGGGTTATCCGGTTCTCGCCCTTTGCTAGCTCTCCGGAATAAACAAGCATGCCCCCTGATGAGTACATCTTGATTGGCAATGACCCGGGGGAATTGAAAAGCACTCCTCCAGACATGGGTGAGCAGGTTATTCCGGGTTGGGGGCCATAAGGTGTTTCAACATCACCTCCATACACAGGTTCTTCGCAGATGTCAATTACCGTAAATCCTGGCGAACTTACCGTTGGGTTTACGGATGCAGTGGAGAGCGAGCGGGTCGCTCCATTTGAAAAGGAGAATGTTCCCAGAGAAAGCGTCATATCAACCATCAGGTAAGGCTCAAGAAAACATGGCTTCGGGTAGTTGCCATCGCTATCCATTTTGAGGACGACGAAATCCCCCCACGACCACGGCGGCTGTGGTATTATCCAGCAATCCGAGCGTCCCGTGAGCACATAATCTCCCTCCGGGGTTTGGACAACGGACTGGCGGACCGCGTACCTAGTATCCATATCTCCGTCCCCGAACATCCTGGACCAGGCAATAGAGCCATCCGGGTTCAGCTTGAGCATGATCCACTGGTCACCAAGTCCAGTGCCAAAGAGGAATCCGTATCCCGAGACCATGTATCCACCATCAAGGGTCTTGATTATGGACCAGGCCATAAATTCGTAACCATTGTTCGCGTCTGATTCTTCATATGTCTTTGCCCAGACAAGAGAGCCGTTGGAATTCAGCTTGAGAACCAAGAAAGCACTATTGGCAAAAAGCGCGGTATCCGTGTGTCCCGCGACCGCATAGCCTCCATCCGCGGTCTGGATTACGGAGTAGGCCAAGTCTGCACTCGTTGTCCCGAATGCCCTTGCCCAGGCCAGGGAGCCGTCCGCATTCAGCTTGAGCATGAGGACATCAGACTTGTCCGAGGCCCAACCATCTGTTCGTCCCGCGAGCATGTATCCGCCATCAGAGGTCTGGATTATGGAGCTAGCATCATCATACCAATATAGCCTTCCGAAGGTCCTTGCCCAGGCAAGGGAACCGTTGGAATTCACCTTCAGAACGAGGACATCGGCAGTTGGATCGGTGAAACTGGTTGTCACTCCCGCTATCGCAAACCCTCCGTCGGAGGTTAGGGTCATGGAGTAGCAATAGTCCTGGCCAGATCCTCCGTACCTCCTTGCCCAGGCAACAGAACCGTCAGGATTCAACTTCATGAGGAGGATATCGGAACTGTCCGCACCAAAACTCCATGTGTATCCTGCAACAGCCAAACCCCCATCAGTGGTTTGAAGTATGGTGTAGGCGCACTCGTGGCCAGATCCTCTATATCGCTTTTCCCAGGCTAAAGAGCCATCGGGGTTCAGTTTGACGACAAAAACATCTTCATCGGTTGCTGGTGGATATTCAGGCATCGTGTATCCAGCAAGTGCAAACCCCTGGTCCGTGGTCTGGATCATACACCTGACCCTCTCCTCTCCAGATGTGCCGACGGCCTTTGCGAAGAACTGAGAGAACACCGCGCCCGTGAGCTGGACATGGGCAGCTGAAAGGCCCACAAAACCGAACATTACCAGGATGTATCTAAGCATGATAAAGCCTCCCTGTGTTTTTTGCTGTCAAAAAAGATTGGCCGGCTGGACCGAACCCGGAATGTGGTCCCCTGGCCAATCTCTCTTTGCCGGTTGCCCCGATGGGGTCTTT
>CBFGJU010000187.1:0-2792 GCA_965649155.1 Caldifarciminota bacterium
GGACAGGCACGACTTTTGGGGCAATTTCTACTACGAGTGCAATCCGGATTGCTTTCCGCAGGAATCCTGGTGCCTGTGGGACTATGTATCCGACAAATCCGGCAGGACATGGCCTCAGGCGGCCTACAACAACCCGGATGACCTCTTTGGGCCGGGCACGAATCAGAACTTCACGCACCTGACAAACCCTTCAACGGATGCCTATTCATGCTACGAGGTTGACTATCACCTTCGGGACCACGAGCACGGGGGGATATACCTCCAACCGGGCAAGGACGCCTGGTGCTTTCAGGTTCAATCCTTCAGGTGTTACGAGGAGTGCGCCGCGCCGGACTACAGGCCGTTCCTGCGGCCGCCATATTACTGTTATGGCAAGCCCGGAGACCCTGGCTACGGGGAGTTCGGCTACCCGCAGTTCGTCGCATCCCACATCGCCATAAAGAACATACGGGAAGAGTCCGGCGCGATGGGCTTTGACCTCCTCCTGGACTATGTGCAATCAGACAACCAGGACGCGACCGGCGCGAACAACGCGCCGCGGCTAGTTTGGGATGGGAATTTCCTGCATATGGCATATGAGTCCCGCGGATACATCTACTACTTGAGAAGGGAAGGGAACAGGTGGATTCCCGCTTATCCGGTGGCCAGGGGAACTCGCCCCGTTCTCGTTCAGAAAGACGGCCGTTTCGGAATGATCTGGAGCGGGGACGATGGCCTCTTTTTCTCAAAGGGAAACGACTACTGGTGGGGAGAGCCGGATATGATCCTGCACCGGACAGGGCTTTCTGGAGCCTCGGCCGCTCTGGCCGGGGATAGCCTCGTGGTAGCGGTAGAGGTGAAAAGTTGGAACACATGGAAACTGCTCTGGACAGTGTTCCCGTTCTCCGAGCCGGGGACACCCGTCTGGCGGGAGCTAGCCAGCGCAAATGTATCAGCGCCGGACATGACCGGGCCATCGGTCGGCTCCTGGGGAATATGGAAGGATTCGGTTTTCATCGCGTATTCCCATCCTGGGGACCGGGATGTCTATCTGGCGAGCTTCTCGCTGGGCCAGCTCCAGGCAAGGCCGGATATGGTAAATCTATCGCAAAGCCCCGGCATCTCATCAAAGCACCAGTCAATGGCGGTTGTTGCCGGGACTCCTTTCGTGGCGTGGTCAGAGAACGGGGAGATATTCCTGGAGGGAGGCTCCTGGGATAATTTCAACCTCAGCCGCTCCCCTGGCGTTCATTCCGATCGCCCGGCAATTGCCGAGATACCGGGCCTGGCTCTCATGGCAGTCATATGGGAGGAGGGCGACAGCCTCGCGGCCTGCGTTCTTGAATCCAACGGAGACGAGGTCATCCGTTTCTCAAGGCCATACACGGGCAGGTGGCCTCATCTGGCCGCGGCCGGGGATTCCCTTTATTTCGTGTCAACCGTTTGGCGAGACAGGTATCCGGCCGGAATGATCCAGGACTCGGTGGACGAGCATCAGGTCTTTCTGGACAGCGAGCCTATCCCCGGGACAGGGGTCATGGAACCGGTTCTCCCAGAGCCCCTCCCGCCCTGTTTCGCGCTCTGGCCGCCAGTAGCCAAAGGAAACAGGCTGGAAGTGAGGTTTGCACTGCCGGATAAGGCGAGGACGAGCCTGGTTGTCTACGACGCGTCCGGGAGACGAGTCGCGACTATCCTTGACAGAGAGATGGGTCCAGGGACATACGAGACTTTCTGGGAGGGAGAATTGCCAGGGGGGGTCTATTTCCTGAGGCTGGCGCAGGGGAAAAAGGTCGCGATCCAGAAACACATCAGGATGTGAATCCAGGGGCTCAATCACCAAAAACGAAAACAAGTGAACGAGGGTCTCCTGACCCCCTATAATAAAGCAATCTTTCAGTCCCTGGTACAAAGAGAAAGATGTTCAGTCCCCCATGTCAGACAGGTTTTTTACCAGGTAGGGCGGAGCAAGCGGATCGGGAGCGTTCCGGTAATCCCTATCAACCCAACGGACAGGGCCATTGTTCGGCGACCACCAAATACGCTGTTCTAGTAGAAACTTGAGGTTGCCATACCTGGAGGAGATAACCCGGAAGGTATGCTTGTAAAGAACCCTACGGGTAGAGAACTGTCCGGCCGTAAGAACAAGATCCTCTGCCTTTTCCACCGTGCCATTGAGCAAGTAATAGACGGAGTCGTCAAGCATATCGGTATCCAGATCGGCAACTAGCACGAGTTTTTCCCTTGATATCCAGCTCAGGCCTACCTCTAAAGGACATGGAGCATATGGAACCGTATCAGAGATAACGACGGTATCGGTCAATAGAATGAAGATCTTCGTGAAAGCGAGCATCAGGGTGTCAGTCCTTATGAAGGCCTGCATGGTATCTTCAATGGTATCGTTATCGTATGTGATGATCCAGGTGTAAAACCCCGCATTTTCTTCCGTTATGGTAAGGGTCTCGTGGTATGTATCCGTGACGGAGTCCAGGGTCCAGTCAGAGGTATCAAGATCAGAACCCCTGTCCACATCATAGGTCCACCAGGCCCCGACCCTGATATGGAAATATTCCGCGGGATCGGACTTCGGCTCCTGGCCTGAACAGCCCATCAGGCAAAGCGGCAAGAGAAAAAACCTCTTCATAACCGTAATTATGGCCCTGTTTGCCAGTGCAGATCAAATCATCCTCTGGAAAGAACCAACTCATTCCAGAAGCCTGGTTGCGTTCTTACCTGATAAAAATCGTGGATGTCCAGGTCGCGTGTCTCTGAGATCTCACACTCCCCCATCCTCCCAAACCCTTGTCTTACAATCG
>CBFGJU010000188.1:0-1792 GCA_965649155.1 Caldifarciminota bacterium
GTCTGAACTATTGAATAGCCACTGCCCGCGTCCACCGTCTTTGCCCAAATGAGGTTTCCGGAGGAATTGAGCCTCATTACCAAGGTATTGTAATCGCTGAACCTGAAACCTGTCAGCGCGTAGCCACCATCCGAGGTCTGAATGAGGGAATTGGCGCTCCTAAAGTATTCGTCTGCCCCCGGCATATCTATCCGTTTTGCCCACTGGAGAGCGTAGCTACTGTTCAGCTTCACGAGAATCCATGACCCTACCGATCCTTCTTGACTTGCTATCGCTAGCGCGAGGCCATTATCGGATGTCCTGACGAGAGATCTCCCGAAAGCGGACTCCGTGATGGAGACGGTTCTGGCCCACTGGAGGCCGCCCGTGGAATTCAGTTTCAGGAGAATGGGGTTGTAATAACCACCATTCACCCATCCCCAGCCTAGGACAGCATAGCCGTTATCCGGAGTCTGGACTATGTCCCAGAGCACTATATTGGATAACCATTCGTAGAACTTCACCCAGACTCCTCCGCCGGAGGAGTTCAGTTTAAACACCTGAGAGAAGGCATCCCCATCGTAAGACACTGTCCCCGCATAACCCCCGTCGGCCGTCTGAATCACGGAGGTCACGGTAGGGGACCATTCCGTAGAGAATTTTGCCCACTGAACAGACCCATCTGATGTTACCTTTATTAACGCACCCTTTACATCGCTCAGGTTCATGCCAGTGCCCATGAGGAATCCTCCATCGGATGTCTGGATCAGACAGCGGACCCACTCCGCGAACGCGGCGCCACCGCCATAGCCCTTCGCCCAGGTGGCTTGGGCCAGAAAGATCAGAAGCAGTATGCTCATTTCAATACCTCCTTTCTTCTGGTTAAGGCCTATATTATAAAGACATGTTTAAAGGATATTTAAAGGGTTTGAGCTCTTTCTCTTATTGCAGTTTGATCCGGGACGCTTGAATCCCTTAAAATTTCACCGTGAAAACCGAGGAGAATGTAAAGCGAACTATACAGATGTTCAGAGAAGCCGGAACGACCCCTGGATTCAAAAGGCTTCTCCAGGAGTTGAAGGAACAGGACCCGCTGGCCTTCTCCATAGTTGAAGTGGAAATCTACACCGAAAGAAGCCAGTTCTCTCTTGCTATCAAAAGGGGAACGAGACTCCTTTCCCGAGTGGGCTCTTCCCCTTATTTAGTGTGGCGCCTCCTCATGTCACTTGGTGTAGCTTACAGGGGACTTGGCGAGATGGGTAGCGCAGAGGCCTATTTCCAAAGAGCACTGGAAATAACGGAGTTGATAGAGGACAAGAGAATCGCACCCTGGACAAAATTTCAAATATACACGACCATGTTCCGCGAATCTGAATACGAAAAGGCTTACAAGGGGTTTCTGAGTTATCAAAAGGATCCGGAGGGCTGGAGGTCTCACAGGGCGGATTACTACAAGGGAGCATATGCCTTAATCATGGGCCGGGCCGAAGAGGCTATAAGGCTTTTCAATTCCTTTCTTGAAAATGAGGAAAGGGGCCCGTTTCGGTTGGGTGGGCTTGAATTCAAAGCTCTCGCTCTCAGGATACTTGGGAAATTCTCTGACGCCACGGAAATTCTCCTGGAAGCCGCGGAGGGTTACATAGGTTATGGCGCGGCCTACGCGGTTTTCCCTGTGGCTAAGGCCATTGAGATATCTCGTCTCGTGGGGTCTGAGGCTCCGCCAGGAAAGCTGGTAAAAAAGGCTCTCGTCCTAGCTAGAAATGCCGGTTGGGGAGAGTTGGCCGCGGCCCAGGAGATTGAAGGACTTCTAATG
>CBFGJU010000188.1:1802-10550 GCA_965649155.1 Caldifarciminota bacterium
ACCAAGAGCTACATGAGGGCCTATCAAAACATAGAGGCTATTTTTTCCGGAGTCACAGCGGCTTTTTTGGGATGGAAAACGGAGACCCCCATATTTCCGAAAGCGCTCAGACTTATATCCTTCCTTATTCCCTTACATCCGGGCTTCAAGAAAGACCCACTCCTGGGAGGCTTTCTTTCCGGGGCTGAGGTGTTTTTGAAAGAGACAACGGGTTCCAGCGGAAACAAAAGCGGGATAAGGGCTTATTTGATCGGGAGGTTCAAGGTTTTCGTTGATGGAAAGGAAATAGGTCTAGTAAGATGGCACAACAACAAAGCGATAAGGGCTTTTGTTTATCTGTTGCTTTCCCCAAGTCACAGGATGGCTCACGATCACCTCTTTTATCTCCTGTGGCCCCGCAGATCATACAATAACAAGAGCAGATTCCTCCTCTACACTGCTATGGACACGATAAGGCGGCAACTTGGCAAAAAAGAATTCTTGACTAAGAAAATGGACTTTTACCAGCTTGAGGATACATGGACAGACCTCGGAGAGATTGAGAACCTCCTCAGGCTCGCGGACGCGACCCGCGACCCCACCGAGAGGGAGGAATACCTCGCCCGGGCCCGGGAGCTTGCGAATGGCGATCTGCTTCCTGAATTCCCCTATGACAGGCACATTGATGAATACAGGTATCATTATGAGCGGCTCAGGAAGAGGCTGGGGTTGGAATAACTTTGCCCCGCAGTGACGCGTAGCCTTAAAATTTTCAGGCTGTGGGAATTCTGGATTGGATCCGTTCCATTTTCAGGACAGAGGTCGCTCTTGACCTGGGCACCGCGCACACGCTCGTATATGTCAAGGGAAAGGGCATAGTCATCCGCGAACCGTCGGTTGTCGCGGTTGACCTCTCAACAGGCAAGCCCATCGCGGTGGGCGCGGAGGCAAAGCTCATGCTGGGGAAAACCCACGAGACCATAATGGCCAAGCGCCCAATAAAGGACGGGGTCATAGAGAACCTTGATCTGGTTAACCTGATGATAGCCTCCCTCCTGTCGCGGGTCATGAAAAACAGCATTGCCAAGCCAATACTCTATGTCGGAGTTCCATCCGGCGCGAACGAGGTTGAACTCAAGGCCGTCCGAGACGCGGGCGAGGCCGCTGGCGCGAGGGATGTTTATCTGGTGGCGGAACCCGTTGCGGCCGCGGTTGGGATGGACCTGCCAATACACGATCCCACGGGCCACATGGTAGTTGACATAGGAGGGGGCACAACCGAGATAGCGGTCATATCCCTGGGCGGAATAGTCGCACAGGCCTCAATCCCCATTGCTGGGGACGAGATGGATCAGGCAATAATCAACTACATAAGGAGAAAATACACCATACTCATAGGGGAACAGACCGCGGAGAAGATAAAGATAGCCATAGGAAATGTCTATCCCACAGATGAGGCGCTGGAGCCAATGGAAGTAAGGGGACAGAGCCTGGTCAACAGCATGCCGCAGGTGGTTGAGATAACGCCATCGGAGGTACGCGAGGCCCTCCGGGAGCCGGTCTCGCAGATACTTGAGGCCATACGCAGGGCCTTTGAAGCAACGCCACCTGACCTCATGGCAGACATAATAGAGAGAGGCATACACCTGACCGGGGGCGGCGCGCTCCTGAGGGGCATGGACCTCCTGATAAAGGAGGAAACGGGCCTCGCTGTTAAGGTGGTGAACAGGCCCCTAGAGTGCGTGGCAATAGGCGTGGGCAAGATAATGGAAAACCTCAAAAAATACAGAGGCGTCCTCATTTATTCCAGGAAACCTGCCAGGAGATGAAGGACATCCACCGCTTTCTCCTGGCCATATTCGTGGCCGGGATATTTCTCCTGCCGTTTCCCCGAAAGCTTGTTCACAATACCCTTATCGCAACCCTCTATGTGCCGGTTCTCAGGGCCGAGGCGCTGGTCCTGGACATCCTGCACCTGAGGTCAGAGAGGGACCATCTTCTGGAGGAGAACACCAGACTGGCTATGGAACTGGGAGAGAAAGCGCTACCCTTCGGAGAGAGACGGGGCCTTGCTATCGCGAGGCCGCTCAGGTTTGACCCGCCAGGGGTTCCGGAGAGGATAATCGTGGACGCGGGGAAAAATCGCGGGCTTGAACCCGGGGATGTTGCCATGAGCGGCGGCGCGCTCGCGGGCAGGGTCTCATGGGTTGAGGCCAACACCTCGTCCATAATCACACCCTTCTCGCCGGACTTCCTGGCAGGCGTGGTGGACACCAGGAGCCTGGTCGCTGGCGTTTTTGTCGGTGGAGCAAGCCCTATTGTTGATTACATACCCAGCTGGGAGGATGTCGTGGCCGGTGACACACTGATAACCTCTGGGCTCGCGGGATTCCTTCCGCCGGGCATCCCGGTCGCGGTCGTGGAAAATGTCTACAGGACAGAGAAGCCGTTCCTGGAGGTGAGGGCAAAACCCCTCTACCAGCCGCAGAAGTTGAGGAATTTCGTAGTGGTTCACGGGGCAGGAAGATGAATAAAGCATGGCTCACAGGAACCTATGCGGCGCTTGCCATTTTCTTCGCTGTTGTTTTAACGAGGGTCAGGTTTCCTGGGTTCCCCGAACTTTCCGTGTCGCTTTTCGCGGCCACCTCAATCAATTGCCCTTATCCGGTCGCGCTGGTTCTTGGCGTTGGACTGGGGCTTCTTGGCGAAGGGCTTTATCCCTCGGATCCCTGGGTAATGCCCCTGATGTATGTTCTTCTCGCGAGCGCTTCGCTATATGCGAGGCAACAGATGAACCTCCGCGGCTGGCCCCTGGCTGTTTATTTTCTCATCTGGGGAACCGCGTTCAAGCTTATACCGCCCCTGTTCCACGGCCGGGGATTGAACCTTATTGATGCGGTCTGCGGCTCGGTTTTGACGGGAATTCTTGCATACCTCCTTTATCTGCCATGGAAAGAAGAATAATCCCCGTGGTCGCGTTTTTCGCGTTCGCTCTCGTTGGCGCGCTGGTCAAGGCATTTCAGATGCAGGTCATCAAAGCGGGAGAATTCGGCGGCCAGGCAGAGGCCAATTACCTTAGAAGGGTTCCGATCCCTCCGATAAGGGGGAGGATCCTGGACAGGAACGGCGTTGTGCTCGCGAGCTGGGAGCCGCGCTTCACGGCAGTGGCAATGCTAGGGGACACGGGACTGACCGATGAAGAGGTGGAAAAGCTCAGGATCACGATAGGCGCCGAGAGCCTCTCGGTCAAAAAGAGCTACCTGGGTTATGCTGTCCTCGCGAAGGACATCCCATACGAAAAAGCCCTGGCCGTAATGGAACGCTCGGAAAGTTTCGGCTGGGTTCTCATGCTACCCTGTTTCAGCAGGACATATCCGCACTCCGGACCGCTCTCTCCTGTGGTGGGTTATGTTGACGCGGACGGGATTGGCAAGGCTGGCCTTGAGAAGGCCCTGAACGAGGAGCTGATGGGCGCGCCGGGAGCAAAATACCTTATGGTTGACGCCAGAGGAAGGGTGATCGAGGAAGATATATACCCACAGGAGGAACCCTCGCAGGGCAAGGACATAAGGTTGAGCGTTGATGCGAGGCTACAGGAGGCCACGGACACCCTTTTCAGGGGATACAGGTCAGGGGCCGCGGTGGTCATGAACATAAAGACTGGCGAGATACTCGTTCTATACACCAAGCCCTATGTGGGTTCGTGGACAATGGTCTACGGAACGCCAGAGGAAAAAACCGCCGCGCTCTCGGCTCCGGGTTCGCCTCTACTGAACAGGGCTGTCTCCGGCATGTACCCGCCTGGATCAACATTCAAACCCGTGGTGGCCCTCGCTGGACTGGCTTCCGGCAAGATAACCCCGAACAGCGTTTTCTGTTGCGGCGGCGGGATGCAGATGGGAAACAGGTTCTTCAAATGCACCGGGATCCACGGGTGCCTTGACCTCGTCCACGGCATAGAGCATTCCTGCAACACATATTTTTATTCCGTAGGGACGCGCATGGGCCTCCCCACATTTCTCTATGAGATTGAGCATTTTGGCTTTCTCAAGAGGAGATATGACCTGGGTGTTGGCGGAGAAAGGCCCGCGCTTATTCCAAGCCTGGATTATTACAGGAAGAACTTCGGGAAACAACTGGGTGGCGTCACCTTGAACCTCTCAATAGGCCAGGGCGAACTTCTCCTTACCCCGGTCCACATGGCTCTGGTCGCGGCTCTGGTCGCCAGAGGCGAAATGCCTCTGCCGCACCTCATAATGGATGTAGGGGGAGAGAGATATGTTCCGCCGGAAACTCTCAGGATCCCCATCTCAGACAAGGACAGAGAAGCGGTCAAGAAGGGAATGCTCCTGGTTGTTGAATCAGGAACTGCCAAGAGCTGCCGGCTTCCTGGTTTCAGGTTTGGCGGGAAGACCGGAACCGCGCAGAACCCGCACGGCCAGGATCACTCCCTCTTCATATTCTACGCGCCTTATGACGACCCGGAGATAGCCGGAGCAGTGGTGGTGGAACAAGGTGGCTTTGGCGCGAAAGCGGCCGCTCCGGTCGCAAGAGAGCTGATAAGGAGATATTTCGGCTTGCCGCCAGCCCCCCTGTTTATCGTAAAAAAGAAAGCCGGCGAGGAACAGGAATCCGAGGAGATAGAGTGAGCATCAGAGCGATTCCCGGTTATCTGCCTGCAACAGGAAACGGGCAACCAGGGATCAGGCCGGGTCTCGTTTCTCCACAGGAGCGAGAATGAAGAGGTTTCTTCCGCTGTTCTTCGCGCTGGGCATTTTAGCCGTGGCAATGGTGGAGCTGTTCTCCGTGGGTGTGGGCTACGCGCTCCGTCAGCTGATATGGCTGGGACTGGGAGCGATGGCTTTCCTGTTCTTCTACAAGGCGGTCTCTCCGCTCACACTCCGGCGCGGCGCGGAGATAATCTACTGGGTTTCAATAGCCCTTCTGATAGCCGTCCTTATACTCGGCGGACCAGGGGCGAAACGCTGGTTCTCTTTCGGATTCATGAAATTCCAGCCGTCAGAGCTCGCCAAACTTGCGCTTCTTCTCGTGATTGCAAAAACACTGGACACGAGATTCCCGGAAACAACGCGAGTGATGATCGCGGTCGGATATTCACTGCTTGCATTTGTGCTCATTTTTGTTGAACCGGATCTCGCGACCGCCGGAACGATTATCGCCATTCTGACAACCCTTCTGGTGGTATCCGGCGTCCGGCTCTCTCTGCTCCTACTGCTTTACGCGCCGGTTTTTGCCGCGGTGTCCTCGTTCTGGCTCTGGAGCTTCATAGCCCTTGTTCTCGGCATCTTCATAATATCCAGACTGATGAAGACGCGGTGGGGCTACACCGTGGGCATAACGACAATGGTGGTGGCGGTGGGTCTGGCAACACCCCTGATCTGGAAAGGGGCTCTCAAGGAATATCAGCGAAAGCGGGTAATAGCTTTCGTCGCGCCGAAGGCCCAGAGCACAGCGGCCGGCTGGCAGGCCCTCCAGGCCAGGGTGGCCATTGGCTCCGGCGGTTTCTTCGGCAAGGGGTTGGGGAAAGGAACGCAGAAGGGGCTTGAATTCCTTCCGGAGGTGCATACGGATTTCATATTCGCGGCAATAGGGGAGGAATTCGGGTTCGTCGGGTGCGCCCTGATAATAGGGCTTTTTTGCGCACTGCTCTGGAGCCTGGTTCGCGCCGCGGAATTCACGGAAGACCAGTATCTCAGGAACCTGATAGTGGGTGCGATGACAATAATATTCTATCACGCCTCGTTTAATCTCCTCTCCGTCTTGGGACTTTTCCCGGTCGCGGGCCTGCCATTGCCTTTCGCGAGCTACGGCGGAAGCCACCTGATAATGGAGCTCTCTCTCCTGGGCATGGTGGCGGCCTCGGTTGAGGAGGAGATGAGGAGAAAGGCTTATTAGTTGCTCGTTCCCCGTTAGAAGAAAGTGTCCAACAATCCGGACATACTAAAAGTCAGAAGCTCCTGGATCCAATCAACAACTGGCAACTGATGAACCGCAACTGATATAATTTATCCCTGTCCCGGCAACTAAGAAAAATATTTGATGTCCTCCTCCGCCTGGCAATATCCGGCGGCATCCTCGCGTTCATCCTCTGGAAGGTGAATCCGGGTCGCGTCCTTGGCGAGATGAGGGGCGCGAACATCTGGCTCCTTGTCGCGTGCACGGTCATCGCGCTCTCCGGCTACATCCTCGCGGGGTTCCGGTGGCATCTCTTCATGCGCGCCCACGGGCTCAGGACCTCTCTGCCGGATACCCTATGGGCCATGTTTGCGGGTCTATTCATCGGCAATTTCCTGCCAGCGGGCGCGGGGGTTGATGTTGTCAGGGGAGCATGGATCGTAAGGAAACACGGGGAACTGGCAAAGGTATCCGCTTCCATAGTAGCAGACAGGCTCACGGGCTTCATCATCCTGGCCTTCACGGCCCTGGCCGCGATCTGGGTTCACTCAGAGATGAGGGTTCCGGTGGCGATACTCGCCATTCTGCTGTTGGCCGGGACAATCCTGGCCTTTACCGATCCCTTCATCTCCGTCGCGGAGCGGACGATCGGGCGACTGGGGTGGCTCAGGATCGGAGAAAGGGCGATGAGCTTTCTGAGGGCCTTTCATTTTTACGGGAGAAGACCGGGACTCCTTCTCATCACATTTTTCCTCGCGCTTGCCCTCCAGGTGGTATTCGCGTTCATAGGCCACCTCGTCGCGGGCGCGCTCGGCTACTGGCCTCCCCTCTGGGCTTCCCTCATTTTCGTGCCAACGGTGAACCTCCTCGCAATGCTCCCGGTATCGGTGAGCGGTTTCGGGGTCAGGGAGGGGGCATTTCTCTTTCTCTTCAGTCAGTATATGCCCCAGGAGGCTTGCATAGCCCTATCCCTCACATATTTCGCGGCCTGCCTGGTACCGACAGCGGTTGGCGTGGTTCCTTTGTGGATCAGAAAAAAATAGGCGATCGCGAAAACACCGGGTCGGAGAGCCTGACCCGAACCGCCATGCTTTGAGGATTTTTCCAACCTCTTTCCGTGCGAGGCTTTCAGCGTGCGGAGGCCAAAAATATCAACCCTGGGAATCGGGATAAGGCGTGCTGGCCAAGAAAACCCTTTCCGGGACAGAATCCTTGCCACCGCTTTAGCAGGCGGGAGTTTCCAGTCCCGCAGAAAGGCACGGCGGGTTGGAAAACCTTATCCTGGACCAGGCCTTTGGCTTTCGCAGGATAAGGAAGTGTGAGATCCCATGGCTCGCGAGGGCTTTATCCCCTGTATGCCGGAATTCCTGTCAGGGTTTCTCCGAGAATGAGGGTGTGAACCTCATATGTCCCCTCGTAGGTGTGGACGGATTCCATGTTGCACATGTGCCTTATGGCCTGGTATTCAAGGGATATGCCGTTCGCGCCGAGGATGGCGCGTGCCTCTCTCGCCGCATTGAGCGCCACAGCGACATTGTTCCGCTTTGCCATGGACACATGGTAGAATTTCATCTCGCCCCGGTCCGCGAGCCTGCCCAGGTGATAAGCGAGCATCTGCGCCTTGGTTATCTCGGTGGCCATGTCCGCGAGCTTTCTCTGGGTTAGCTGGAAAGAGGCTATGGGTCTTCCGAACTGGACGCGCTCGGTGCTATACTGCAGGGCCTCATCAAAAACGGCCTGCGCGACCCCGACAGCGCCCCAAGCTATGCCGTATCTGGCGGAGGTCAGACACATCAGGGGGGACTTCAGGCCCTCGGTGTTCGGGAGCTCCCGTTCGGACGGGAGCCTCACCTCGTCAAGGACGAGCTCGGAGGTCACCGAGGCGCGGAGCGAAACCTTGTGTTTTTGCTCCGGCGCGGAAAACCCCGGATCATCCCTGTGCACGATGAAACCCCTTATCCGGCCGTCCTCGTCCTTTGCCCAGACAATGGCTATGTCAGCAATGCTTCCGTTTGTGATCCACATCTTGTTGCCGGAGAGAACCCAGCCGCCGCGGTCCCTCCTGCAACGGGTCTTCATGGAACCTGGGTCAGAGCCGGCATCCGGCTCCGTGAGCCCGAAACAGCCTATTATCTCGCCGGAGGCAAGCCTGGGGAGATAGGTCTTCTTCTGTTCCTCGGAGCCGAATTTCCATATGGGATACATTACCAGGCTTCCCTGGACCGATCCAAATGACCGGACGCCGGAGTCCCCGCGCTCCAGCTCCTGGCAGATGAGGCCGTAGACCGTGTAGCTCGCGCCCACACCTCCGTATTCCTCGGGGACGAACGGGCCGAGGAACCCGAGCTCAGCCATCTTCCGGACCAGCTCCTTCGGGAAACGGGCCTCCTCCCAGCAGTCGGATATGATTGGCAGAACCTCGCGCTCGGTGAACTCCCTCGCGGTGTCCCTGATCATGCGCTCTTCATCGGAAAGAAGGGCGTCCAGGTTAAAGAAGTCAATGGCTTTGTAAGGCATGTTGTTCCTCCAGAAGGAGGGATAGCTTAAATCCGGGCCTCGGCCGGCAACAAGTCCAGCAAAACCCGAGATCTAACACAACCCAATCAAGTTTGATCCGTGATAGCCTGTAAGTTCATGGGACACAAAAGATCGCGTGTCTCCACAGCGATAGGTCAGGGCAGAGAAGGCTATCGGCAAAGACATTTGGCCGGAAAGCCCGAACCGGACCGATGTGCTTTGATGATTTTCCCGGTTTCGGCCCGGGGCAGGCTTTTAGCCTGCACTCAGGAAACAGCAAACAGAAACGGCGAACCATTATAATATGGCCGTGAGCGAGTTTCGCTGGGATCGCGC
>CBFGJU010000189.1:0-2776 GCA_965649155.1 Caldifarciminota bacterium
GGCGAGATCTATCTCATTCCCGGAAGAACATCCTGGCCATCTTCCCTGGACATGGCCGCGGGGGATTACCGCTGTGTATTCTATGGCGCTGAGCCCTATGACTGGATGGATGCTTCAGCCATAGGGGATGCGACCGACGATGGCGTCGCGGACATAATAGTTGGCGCGGTGATGGGCGATGGCCTTGCCAACGGGAGACCTAACTGTGGCGAACTCTATGTGATTCCCTGGTCGGCCTCCCTGCCGTCTGTCATAGACCTCGCCTCCTACACTCCCCTCGTCTATATCTATGCTCCACTGGCAAACGACACCATGGGCGTATATTCCGCTTGCCTGGTGGGGGACCCGGACGCGAACGGCAGGCCGAACATCATCGTTGGCGCGGCGAAATCAACCAGGCTCGGAAGGGCCGGCAATGGCCAGGTCTTTGTCCTGAATTATCCGCAGGAGCTCGCCGCGGATGAGACTTCCGGAAGACCCGGCACCTTCACCCTCATGTCCAGGCCTGGCGGTTTCCTTCTTCTTTTGCCGGATGGATACGCTGGCCGTGTTTCCCTGTATGACGCTTCAGGCCGTGAAATCGCCTCGGCCATGGTCAAGGACAGGTGGGATGTGACCCTCTCGCCGGGCGTCTACCTGGTGAGGGCTGAGGGCCTCGGAACCGGGAAAGTCGCGGTAAGATAGGCTGTTTAACGTTCTGCAGATTTCCCATTCCAGGCTTTAGCTTGATGGGGGTTCAGGGTCGTCCTGAAGGCTAGATCAAGCTCTTTGTAGCCGGGGTTGCTTGGATTGCAAAGATCCTCTGTTACCCGTTGGGATTTTACCTGTTTGCAGACTGATCCCGTGTTGATATACCATATCCATCTTGGCCAGGCACAACATAACCGATTTCATATCCATAATTGAGGGAGATTTCCTCGGGGCTGGGCTGAAATCAGATTCCGTCAACCTCATCGTCACCTCCCCGCCGTATAACCTCCAGAAGGAGTACGGAGCGCACGATGACGCGCTGGAATACCGGGAATACCTTGATTTCTCCGAGAAATGGCTGAAGAAGGCTCTGCGGTTATTGAAGCCTGATGGCAGACTTTGCCTTAATATCCCTCTTGACACTAACAAGATGGGCCTCCGGCCCGTGTATGCCGATCTCGTTGGCATAGCCCAGGATGTCGGTTTCAGATATGCATTCAGCATAGTTTGGAACGAGGGAAACATATCCCGAAGAACCGCGTGGGGAAGCTGGAAAAGCCCATCCGCGCCATATGTGATCGCGCCGGTGGAGATGATAGCCGTGATGTTCAAGGAGAGCTGGAAACGCATCGGGGTTGGCACGCCCGACATATCCGGAGATGAATTCAAGAGCTGGACCCTCGGCCTTTGGGAGTTCTCGGGCGAGAGCAAGAAGAAGGTCGGCCACCCAGCGCCATTTCCGGTTGAATTGCCCCTCAGGTGCATAAAACTTTTTACCTACAAAGAAGACCTGGTTCTGGACCCGTTTCTCGGCTCTGGCTCAACCCTGGTCGCGTGCGCGATAACTGGCCGGAGGGGCATTGGCGTGGAGATAGAGCCCGGTTTCGTTGAGATAACAAAAAAGAGGGTTGCCGAGGCCCTCGCGGGGTGCCGCTAACCGAACCTGAGATGCCAGGCCTGAACGATCTCGTTGAATTCACCGCGGAGGGGTTCGCCTACCGGTTCGGTTCCCGTCCGGATGTCATCGCGGCCGCGCCCGGCCGGATAAACCTCATAGGCGAACACACGGATTACAACCGAGGCCTTGCCATGCCAGGGGCAATGGACAGGTGGGTCTGCGCGGCAGTTGGCAGAAGGGATGATCCGCGGGTAATAGCGCGTAGCCATGACTTCGGCTCGGAATTTGAATTCTCGCGGGGCCGCGCACCCCGCGAATCGTGGCAAAGCTATGTCGCGGGAATCCTGTCGGTCCTGGCCGAACGCTTCCCTCTCCCCGGCATGAACATCCTGATACGGGCCAACCTCCCCGCTGGAAAGGGCCTCGGCTCGTCGGCCGCGCTGGAGATGTCGCTCCTGAACGCGCTCTGCGAGCTTTGTTCACATGAAATTGACGATCTCTCCCTGGTCACGCTCGCCCAGCGCGTTGAACACGAATATCTCGGCCTCTCGTCTGGTCTCCTTGATCAAGTGGCAGTGGAGTTTTCAAGGCAGGGACAGGTCATGCTCGTTGATTTTTCATCCCTGGAACGCAGATACATTGCCGGTTCCTCGGAAGACTGGTGCTGGATACTTGTGGATTCTGGTGTAAGGCGTGAGCTGGCCGCGTCCGAATACGCGAAGAGGGTAGAGGAGTGCCGAAAAGGCCTTGAGGAATTGCGCGCGATGGGCTTTGCCATTGAGGATTTCAGGGACATAACCCCGGAACACCTTGAGGCCATTTCCCACGGAGTTTCCCGGCGCCGGATAAGGCACTTTTTAACCGAGAACCGGAGGGTCCTCGCGGCCGAGGATTGCCTCCGCCGGGGTGATTTCCCTGGCCTCGGGTCGCTCCTCGTAGCTTCACACGAGAGCTTGCGGGATGACTACGAGGTGTCCTGTCCCGAGCTTGACTTTTTGGTTGAGGCCGCGCTTTCTCAACCGTCATGCGCAGGAGCGCGAATGATGGGCGGAGGTTTCGGCGGCTTCACGATAAACCTGGTGAGGTCTGACGGCGCGGAGAATTTCGCGGGCGCGCTCATGTCTGCCCATTTCAGTAAATTCTCGGCAAGAACAGAGTCTTATCAGATCAGATTGGTTGATGGGGCTG
>CBFGJU010000190.1:0-2769 GCA_965649155.1 Caldifarciminota bacterium
AATCCACCTCCTTGACAGTGCCGGGTCCCTTTGCCAGAACCGGGTGCGCGCCGGAGCCCGTGGCCCGGGCAATGGCGTCTCCCCTCTTGACCTCCTGGCCGACAACAACAACGGGCCTTTGGTTCTTATCTATCTCGTATATGTCGGGAGCGTGTTCGCGTTCTATGACTATGCGGGTGGAGTCAACTTCCTTGACAACGCCTGGTTTCCTGGCAAGGACCAGACAGCCGGAGTCCCTGGCCACCTTGGTTTCCATTCCTGTTCCCACGCATGGTGGTTCAGGAACCAAAAGGGGGATAGCCTGGCGTTGCATGTTGCAACCCATGAGTGCCCTGTTCGCGTCGTCGTGCTCAAGGAAGGGTATGAGCGAAGCCGATGGAGAGACAACCTGTCTGGGCGAGACATCCATGAAGCCGATCTGGTCGCGCGGAACCAGGACATAGTTCCTGTTGAAACGGCAGAGAACCGTTGACTGGGATATGGAACCATCCCTGAGGGGTATATCTTTCGGCGCTATGGCACTCTCTATCTCCTCGTGAGGAGCGAGGTTCTCAACCTTTTCGGTTATCTTTCCGTCCACAACCCTCCTCAGAGGCGTCCTCACGAATCCCATGCTATCAACAAGGGCGTAGTTCGTAAGGGACATCAAAAGCCCGATGTTCTGTCCTTCGGAAGTCTCTATGGGGCAAAGCCTTCCGTAGTGCGAGGGGTGGACATCCCTTACATCAAATCCCGCTGTCTCTCTTGTCAGTCCACCCCTGCCCAGGGCCGATAGCCTCCTTTTGTGGGTAAGCTCGGCCAGCGGATTCACCTGGTCAAGGAACTGGGAGAGCCTGTCCTGGGTGAAAAACGAGAGTATGGAAGCGGAAACGAGCCTTGGGTTGACGAGCCGCTTTGGTGAGAGGTCATCGCCGCTAAGGAGCATCTTTTCCTTTATGGCCTTTGAGAGCCTTATGAAGGCTGTTCTGAAGTGTTCGTAGAGCATCTCCCCCACCCTGCGGACCCGGCGGTTGGACAGGTCATTGACATCATCCTCGTCTTCCAAACCCTTGTAGAAGCCAATCAGACGCTTCAGGATGAGCACCAGGTCCTCGTGGGTAAGGCTCATCGCGTCCGGAGGAGTGATTCCCATCTCCGCGTGCCTGAGACGCAGGTTCAGCTTGTATCTGCCAACCGCGCCGAGGTAGAGCTTGTCAGGCGAGAAAAAGAAGGAGTGGATGAACTCAACAGCCTCCTGGCTGTCCTTTGGCGGGGTATACCTGAGTGTCCTGTATATGTTGGAAAGGGCCTTGTCCGCCTCCTTTAGCCTGTCCTGCTTGAGGGTGGAAACCATCACCTCAACCTCGGGTTCATTCAGGTCATAGACCGAGACCTCCTTGATCCCGTGCTTGAGAAGCTCGGACACAGCCTCGGAATCAATAGCGCCCATGACCTCAACAATGACCTCGCCGGTCTCCGGGTTCGGTATGTCCTTCGCGGAAAGGAGGTCCGGGTTGCCCTCCGGTATCTCGGACAGGGCAACGGTCCGTGGTTCAAGCAGGAGAGAGGGTATCTCCTCGGTTTTGAATCCAAGGGCTTTCAGGAGCCTGGTTATGGGGAGCTTCTTGCGCTTTGATATGGTGAAGCTGAGGACCTTTGTCCCATCTATGTGAAACCTTATCCAGGGTCCGCGGTATGGAACCAGGAGCGCGGAATATATCTGAGCCTCCTTCTCTTCCAGCTCGTAATAAACGCCGGGGCTTCTGTGCAATTGGGAGACGACAACACGCTCAACGCCGTTTATTATGAATGTCCCGCGCTCGGTCATGTAGGGGATGTCCGCGAAATAGACGCTCTGTTCAACAACATCGCCCTTGACCTTGCCGGTCTTGGGGTCCTTCTGAACCAGGCGCAGTTTAAGCCGGAGCGGCACAGCGTAGGTGAGGTTCTTCTTTATGGCCTCCTCTTCGCTCATCTTGGGTTTACCGAGGGTATAGCTGACATACTCCATCTGGTATTTACCCTGGAGGCCCTCTATGGGGAAAACCTCTTTGAACAGCCCGTGAAGTCCCTCGTCAGACCTCTTCTCCGGGTCAATGTCCTCCTGGAGAAAGTTCCGGTAGGACTCCAGCTGGACCATGAGAAGATCCGACATGGGATAAGGCTCTTCCCGAGCGCCTATCCTTCTGGGTATCCTGGCCATTGTATCACCACCTGGGTTTGTTATCGGCTGTTAATCCGGACGGGACATCTAGTCCCGCGCGAGAACGCGACAGCCGTGAACCTGCTGGTTCACTTTATCTCCACGGTGGCACCGGCCGCTGTGAGCTGCTCCTTTATCTTTTCAGCTTCTTCCTTGGAAACGCCTTCCTTGAGCGGTTTGGGCAGGCTGTCAACCAGCTCCTTGGCCTCCTTGAGGCCAAGACCGGTTATGGATCTTACCTCTTTGAGAACGGGTATCTTGCTGTCGCCTGCGCTCACGAGAATAACATCAAAGCTGTCCTTTTCCTCTGCCTCCGGCTGTGCCGCCGCGGCACCGCCGGCCGCTCCGGGAGCGACCGCGACTGCAACGGGCGCGGCCGCTGTCACGCCAAACTTATCCTCCATAGCCTTCACGAGCTCAGCGAGCTCAAGAACCGTAAGATGACCGACAGCTTCCACTATCTCATCAACGCCAAGTTTTTTCTCAGGCATCTAAAGCCTCCTTTTTCTTTTTTAAGCCTCCTCCGAGGCCTTGGTTTCCCTGATAGCGTTCAAGATCGGAAGAGCACACGTCTGAACTCCAGTCAC
>CBFGJU010000191.1:0-2764 GCA_965649155.1 Caldifarciminota bacterium
GAATCTTCGGTTAATTTTTTGAACTTGAAACTCATTAGCAATTAGCTTTACAATTTCATACCCCTAAAGGAGGTTATTGGAATGGAAGAGAAGGCACAGGAAACACAGCAAGGAACGAACATGCCTGTCATAGGTAAGGAGGCTCCGGACTTTGAAGCCCTTACCACTCACGGAAAGATCAAGCTCTCTGATTTCCGCGGCAAGTGGGTGATTCTGTTCTCCCACCCCGCGGACTTCACCCCTGTCTGCACCACCGAGTTCATGGCGTTCGCGGAGATATACCCGGAGCTCCAGAAGCGCAACACCCAGCTCATCGGCCTATCGGTAGATTCAATCTTCTCCCACATAGCCTGGATAAGGAACATAAAGGAAAAGATGGGCGTTGAGATTCCCTTCCCCGTGATAGCTGATCTGAGCACGAGGATCTCCAATCTATACGGCATGATCCAGCCTGGCGAGTCCAGCACCGCGACAGTCAGAGCCGTGTTCTTCATAGACCCGGAGGGCAGGCTCAGGGCCATGCTCTACTACCCGATGAGCAACGGCAGGAACATGCAGGAGGTTCTCAGGCTCCTGGAAGCCCTCCAGACATCGGACGAGCACAAAATAGCAACCCCAGCGAACTGGAAGCCCGGCGAACCTGTTATCGTTCCCCCTCCGGCAACCGACCGCGCGGCCGAGAAGAGGCTCGGCGAGGGCTACGACTGCAAGGACTGGTATCTCTGCTTCAAGAAGATATAGACCCCTTCACTCAAAGATGAGGGGCGAAGGATACCCTTCGCCCCTTTGTCTTTACGATCTAAAACTACCTTATGCCAACTATCTCGTTGTTATCGTCAAGCTTTATCTCAAGAGCCGCGGGCTCCTTCGGGAGACCCGGCATCAGCATCATGTCTCCGAGAACCGCCACGACGAACCTCGCTCCAGCCGCGGGATAGATGTCCCGGACGGGTATGGTGTAGTTCCTCGGCGCGCCGAGCAGGGACGGGTCGTGCGAGAAGCTATACTGCGTCTTTGCCATGCACACAGGCCAGTCATCCATTCCCCATTCCTTGATGCGCTTTATGTTTGTTTTCGCCTTGTCTATGAGCTCAATCCCGTCGGCCCGGTATATCTCCTTCGCTATTATCTCCATCTTCTTCTCGGTTGGGAGCTTGTGGTCATAGAGGAACCGGAAGTTGTTCTTGCCCTTCGTTGCCTCAAGAACCGCCTCTGCCATCTGTATTCCGCCCTCGCCGCCCTTGGTGAATATCTCCGAGAGGACGACCGGAACTCCGGTCTGCTTCCCGGCTTCAAGGAGCAGGTCTATCTCCTTCTTTGAGTCGGTCGGGAAAGCGTTGACCGCGACGACGACACCTACGCCGAACTTCTTCATGTTCTCAACATGCTGGATGAGGTTCGGGATGCCCTTTTCCAGGGCGGCCGTGTCCTCCTGAGCCAGCTCCTTGAGGGGCTTTCCGCCGTGATACTTCAGGGCCCTTATGGATGCCACGAGGACAACCGCGTCCGGCTTCAGACCGCCATAGTAGGCCTTTATGTCCATGAACTTCTCCGCGCCCAGGTCAGCGCCGAACCCGCCCTCGGTTATGACTATGTCGCCGAGCTTGAGGGCCATCCTGGTGCCAATGATGGAGGAGTTTCCGTGGGCTATGTTGGCGAAGGGGCCGGTGTGAATGAAGGCCGGCGTCCCCTCGGTTGTCTGAACCATGTTGGGCATGAGAGCGTCCCGGAGAACCGCGGCCATTGCCTCATGCGCTCGCAGGTCCCTGGCGAAAACCGGCCCGCCGTCGGTGTTCATTGCAACAACGATGTTTCCGAGACGCTCCTTCAGGTTTTCTATGCCTGTTGAGAGGCCCATGATGGCCATTATCTCCGAGGCCGCGGTGATGTAGAAGGTGCTCTCGCGCGGGAAACCCTCTCCACCGAGACCGATGACGATATTCCGGAGGCTCCTGTCGTTCATGTCCAGGGCCCTTGGCCAGAATATCCTCCGGGGGTTTATCTTGAGCTTGTTGCCCCAGTATAGGGAGTTGTCCATCATCGCGGCCAGAAGGTTGTGCGCGGTGGTTATGGCGTGGAAGTCTCCGGTGAAGTGCAGGTTAATGTCCGCCTCTGGCAGAACGCAGGACTTTCCGCCGCCGGTCGCTCCGCCCTTTATCCCGAAGACAGGACCCAGCGATGGTTCCCTCAGGGCGATCATGTTCTTTATGCCCATTCTCCAGAGGGCCTGGGTGAGGCCTATTGCTGTGGTGGTTTTGCCCTCTCCGGCCGGGGTGGGCGTTATAGCTGTAACGAGGACGAGCTTGCCGTCTGGCTTATCCTTGAGCTCCTCCAGGAGTGAAAGGCGGACCTTTGCCTTGTAGTTCCCATAATACTCAAGAAACTCCTCTGGTATGCCTGCCTTTTTGGCGATTTCCCTTATGTGTTCCATAGATACTTGTCTCCGTTGAGGATGGAGCTGACGGGACTTGAACCCGTGACCCCTGGCTTGCAAAGCCAGTGCTCTCCCAGTTGAGCTACAGCCCCAGGCCCAAATTATAAAGCAGGGGCAAAGCTCCACGCATTCCGGATCAGGGATCAAATAGGGCCTCACGATGATCTTTTTCATGGGTAGCCAGGGCCCTGGAAGATAACTGCAAAAACCCATCCCCGTGACGGGTAGCGGGGGGATTTGGACCCCCGCGGGGGTCTTGGTTACAACCCAATTCCTGCATGAATCGGAAACCCTCTGCTAGTGCGAGATGTGGGGATGAGGTTGGGTTCG
>CBFGJU010000192.1:0-2758 GCA_965649155.1 Caldifarciminota bacterium
CTTCGGTTCCGCCTGGGAAGGGATTTTGCGCAGGAAGTGGGTTATAACCGTTTTTTTGGACTGTCAATAGCTGCGCGCGGCTCAGGGGAATGAATCCATGGCCTGGTCTGCCAAGATTTTCGTGAGCTTGCTTGAAAACATTAGGTTCCGAGCTATTTGCCCGGTCCGGTTCTCCTCCCCCGGATCGCCATGGCCTCAAGCAATCCCTGGCCCGGTGCCCTGAACCTGAAGGACGCGAGGGGCCCCGCGACAGCGATCAGGCCCATGGTAAGGACGAGGCAGGTCGCCTGCTCCGGTTTCATCCTCGTTCCCCTCGCGGCGAGGATGTATAGGCCGAGGAGGAATATCCACGAGTAGATGGTATAAATCAGGGCTATTGGCGGAGTTCCCCTCAACCTTTCCGATATGCCGTTAGCAAAACCCCTCGTGTCCCCGTGCAGGAGCGCGGCCATTGCTCCGGTTAGGCTTCCCTGGGTTGCCTGAGGCTCAGCGAGAACCTCGGACGGCAGGTTGAAATCAAGGCCGCCCAGGCCCCTCGCGATTCCCTTTAGGCATATCCTGGCAAACGCGGCCGGATGCGCGGCCATCTCCTTCATTCCCTCTTTTCTCGCCTCCCGGACGAAATCCGGGTCGTTCGCGGCCCGCCAAGGATCAACATCATATCTTTGATAAAGGTCTTGCCGGGAGGACTCCCACGCCTCCTGGTAGCTCGTGCCTTCTGCCTCGGCCCTGGTCATCGGCCCTATGAAAACATAGAGGTTGACATCCGAGACCGACGAGAGGGTGAAAAGCCCTGATACCAGATAGTTCCTGGTCATCCACATCAATGGCAGGGCCATGAATCCCCAAAGGAAATCCCAAAGCCCCCGCCAATCCTTCCTCCAGGCCGGATAAATCCCCGCCAGCGCGAGCATGACCCCGCTTGGTCTGGTAAGGCACGCCAAGCCCATTGTAAGGCCAGCGAGGGTGTTTTTTCTGTTGAACAGGAGCAGAACCCCCAGGGTCAGGAGAACCGCGAAAAGTGTCTCGGTATATAGCATGGCGCCAAATATCGCGGTGAAAGGGTCGCACGCGGCAAGAAGCCCCGGCAACAGCCCGTTCCCGGAGACCCTCTGTCCCAGGAAGAAAACCAGAACTGCCAGCAGGCCGCCCAGGATCACCTGGAACACTATGGCTGGCCTCTCGTTCCGGAACGGGGAGTATAGGCCTGACAGGATCAACGGATAAGGCGGTGTCCTCACGATGTTCTGCCGGTATGGAGGTTTGCTGTCCCAGGAGAACCCGTTGCCTCTGAACAGGTTGTCCGCTATTGCCAGATAACCCCTGGTGTCCATGCCATAGGCCCTTTCGGGTTTCACGAGCGCCGGCAGACAGACCAGACCCCTAAAGCACACTGCCACAGCGAAAACCAGCAAGGCCTTTTTCACGGGCAAAAGCATAACGCAGGCGTAGGGGCCGGGTAAATCAGTTGTTATTTGCTGGTTAACCAGGACCGGTGAGGCGCGGTGTTTCAAAATTCTATGCCGCGGGATGAGGCAGGCACAGGGGCCTGCCCCTACATTATAATTTTGGATATGAAACAGATTCTCTGGGCTTGCGATTTTTACGAGGATAGCCTTTTTGCTGGACAGATAGCCGCTGAGATAGCCGCGCGCACGGGAGCAACCCTTCACGCCATACATGTAATGAGGCCTCCATCCAGGCACGAGAAGGACGCGGCTGGTTGGCTTGAGAGAAAGAACAACCTGGATGAGAGGCTTGAAAAAATTGCCGCTGAGCTCTCAGGCAGGGGCATCGGGGTCTCCTACGAGATAATTGAGTCAGACGCCACCGGAAAGCTCATTCTTGACCACGCGGAGAATCTTCACGCGGACATCATAGCCATGGGCAGGGCCGGACTGCCGGGCGAGGAGAACTACGCCGGATCAACCGTGAGGCAGGTCCTCTACGGCACAAGGAGGCCCGTTCTCATCGCGCGCGGGATGGACATGGTCCCCAAGATTGACAGGCTCCTTGTCACAACAGACCTCTCCGACCCCTCTTTCATCGCGCTGGATTTCGCTTTGCCCCTCGCCAGGGCTTTTTCCGCGCCGGTTTACCTTCTTTTTGTCTACGAATATGTGGATATTCCCCCGACCAACGAGGAGATGGACAGCGCGCTTGACGAGCTGAGGCTCGCCCTGAAAACCAGAGGCCTATCCGAGGGCGAGGTCAAGCCAGAGGTCGCGAGCCACCCGGAGTCTGGCGAGGCCATAGCCAGGTATATCACAGCGAACAACATCCCCCTGACCGTGATGAGCGCGAGGGGTGCTTCGGGCCTGGAGAGGTGGCTCCTGGGGAGCACGAGCGAGAGGGTGATAAAGCTCTCGCCCTGGCCCCTGATTATAGTCAAAGAGTAGATGTCCGAACACGCGGTTCGGCACATCCTGAAGACCCGCGGCAGAGCCATAACCTATTGGCTAACCCGAACCAGTCGGAGCTCTGGCGTTAGGGTAAGGATCACCAACCGCGGCGTTTTCGTCTCTGCTCCAAAGAGAGCCTCTATGGCCCAGATAAAGAAAATACTTCTGGGGAACCTTGACTGGATAACCGAGAACCTGGACAGAATTGTCTCGGCAAAAAGGGAGTTCAAGAATGGCGAGGTTTTTCAATACCTCGGGAAAGATCTCGCCCTCTCCCTGAAGACGAGCGCTCGCGTCAGAGGTGTCACGGTCACCAGAACCCCACGGAGGCTCCTCGTTCACGGGCCTGCAGACAT
>CBFGJU010000193.1:0-2751 GCA_965649155.1 Caldifarciminota bacterium
TCGCCAGGGAGACCGGTTCATACATCTGCCCTCCGGACGACGCGGAGGCCGTTTTCTGGACACTCTGTCAGATCCATTCCGATCTTGTTAAGGGGACTCTCAAACTCCCGAAGAACACCGAAAAATACTCAATACTTTTGAGAACCGCGGCCCTCGCGGGAATACTTGATGGGGTTACATGAAAGTTCTCGTGCTGGCAGACGCATCATCCCCTCACACCGAGAGATGGCTTGTCGGCCTTGAATCGCAATGCCACGAGACAACCCTCGCTTCGTTCCAGGAACCCTGGGAATCCCAACGAGACCTCATCCGTCTCCGCGGTAGCGGGAGGCTCAGATACCTGATGGCTGGCCGGCAGATCAGGGCCCTCGCCCGCGAGCATGACGCTGTTCTCGCGCATTTTCTGCCAGCATACGGGGTTTCGGCCTGGCGCGCCGGTGTCCCGTTTGCTCTGGTGCTGTGGGGATCAGACATCCTGGTTTGGCCATTTAGAGACCGGTTGAGGTTCGGAGTCGCGAGAAGGGTTTTGTCCTCCGCGACCTTTGTCATATCCGATTCCATCACGGTCAGGCGCGTTCTCCAGTTGAATTTTGGCTATCCTCCGGACAGGGTTCTGGTCTTTCCTTTTGGCCCCGAACAGGACGCCATCTCGTTTCCTCCTGTCCAGAAAGACGGAAACCTCATTATCTTTCCCAGAGCCCTTGAGAGCATATACAGCCCCTTGACAGCCATTGGGGCTATCGGTTCCCTGGCGAGAAAGGGGCGCAAGATCCGCGCTGTTTTCACCACAGGTGGAAGGATGCTTGAGGATTGCCGGCGCCTTGCGGATAAATTGGGTCTGAGCACGGATTTCAACGGCCCCCTGCCCAGGCGCGACTACCTGAAAGCCATGGCCACTGCGGGGATTTACCTCTCCCTTGCCCTCTCGGACGCGACCCCCGTTTCTCTGCTTGAGGCAATGGCCCTCGGAGCGTTTCCGGTCGTCTCAGACCTCCCTGCCACCAGGGAATGGATCGTTGACGGACTGAACGGCCTCCTGGTTGACCCGCGCTCGCCAGAGGCGGTTTCCTCCGCTATAGAGACGGCCCTTGATGACCGGGCCCTCGTTGAACGCGCCCGCGCCGTGAACAGCCAGCTGATACGCGAACGCGGCCCTTGGACAGATAACCTGCCTGGCGTTTTGAAGCTTTTCGCGAGCTCGGGAAGTCTTGGCCGCCCTGACATCGTTCGTGGCAAAAAACGCGCTTTCTGGAGCTACCTGTAGCCCGCCTCACGCAACCAAACCCTCCTGCCTTCAAAAACAGGGCAACGGCACTTATGCGCACATTATAATTTTCTCCATGCTTGACAGGATATACCTGAGGGAGAAGCCGGACGAGCTCCGCAGGGCGCTCGCGAACCGGGGCTGGGATCAATCCCTCCTGGACGAGGTCATCTCCCTGGACGAGAAACGCAGGAGCCTGGTAAAAGAGGCGGATGATCTCCGCGCTCGGCGCAACGAGCTCTCAAAACAGGTCGCGGAGCTGAAGAAGCGCGGGGAGGATGCGTCCAGCGCGATAGAAACCGTAAGAAAAATAGCGGATCGCCTTGATGAGCTTGAGAAGCTGGAAACCGAGGCCAATGATGCTTTCAACCAGGCCTGGCTCTCGCTACCAAATATCCCGCACGAGAGCGTTCCTGTCGGAAAGGATGCCTCGGAGAACCGGATCCTCTACGAGTGGGGGGAGAAGCCGGAATTTTCCTTTCAGCCTCTGGCCCACTGGGACCTCGGCCCCATGCTCGGAATCCTGGATTTTGAGGCCGCGGCGAGGATGTCCGGTTCCAGGTTCGTTATGTTCAGGGGCGCGGGTTCAAGGATGGTTCGCGCGCTCATGAACTTCTTCCTTGACATCAACACCGCGGAATACGGCTACACCGAGGTTTGGCCTCCGGTTCTGGCGAAAGACGCCGCGGCCACGGGTTCTGGACACCTGCCCAAATTCCGCGAGGAGATGTATTACACCGGGGACGAGGATGGGCTTTATCTCATTCCCACAGCGGAACTGCCTCTCGCAAACCTGCACATGGGCGAGACGCTCCGCGAGGATCAGTTGCCCCTGAAATACACTGCCTACACCCCTTGTTTCCGGAGGGAGGCAGGCAGTTACGGCAAGGATGTCAGGGGAATGATAAGGGTTCACCAGTTTGACAAGGTTGAGCTGTTCCGGTATGTCCTGCCGGAGCAATCTGACCAGGCCATAGAGGAGATGCGCGCCGAGGCCGAGGGGCTTTTGAAGAGGCTGAACCTTCCCTACAGGGTTGTTGAGCTGTGCACGGGCGACCTCGGTTTTGCCGCGAACAGAACCTATGACCTTGAGGCTTGGGCTCCGGGTTTGGAAAGATGGCTGGAGGTCTCGTCCATAAGCAACACGGGTGATTTCCAGTCCCGGAGGTCAGGAACCAGGCTCCGGAGGAAGGACGGAACGATGACCTGGCCCCATACCCTTAACGGTTCGGGATTGGCTTTCGCGCGCGTGATAGTCGCCATACTGGAAAACTATCAGGCCCCCGGAGGCGTGGTCAGGATTCCCGACGCGCTGGTCCCATACATGGGAACCGAGGTCATAACGCCTTGACACGGACGAAGATCCTTTTCCTCGCTTTCGTGCTCTTCGGAATACTCGCTTCCGGTGTCGCGGGTTACCAGATCATAGAGGGCTGGGGGTTTCTTGATTCGCTCTATCAGACCGTTATAACCGTCTCAACGGTGGG
>CBFGJU010000194.1:0-2741 GCA_965649155.1 Caldifarciminota bacterium
ATAGTTGACCCCGGAGCCGAGCTGGCGGAAGATGTTGAGGTAGGACCGTATTCAGTGATAGGCCCCGAGGTCAAAATAGGCTCCGGAACGCGCATAGGCTCCTGCGTCCGGATAGACGGCCCCGCGATCATAGGCGAGAGAAACATCATATCCCACGGGGCCGCCATAGGGGGAACCCCGCAGGATGTAGGTTTCAAGGGCGAAAAAAGCGGAGTCCGAATAGGAAATGGCAATTTCATAAGGGAATACGCGACCATCCACAGGGGGACCGGAGAGGGCGCTGAGACAATAGTCGGGGACGGGAACTTTCTCATGGCATACTCGCACTTGGGACACAATGTCGTGGTGGGGAACAACTGCATCATAGTCAACACCGTCCAGATAGGGGGCTACTCGGTTATAGAGGACTTCGCATACATATCCGCTTTTGTTCCGGTGCACCAGTTCACGAGAATAGGCAAGATGGCAATGGTCGGCGGTTCCAGCAGGGTCAACCAGGACATCCCCCCGTTCATGATGGCCGTGGGAAACGACATAAGAATAGTAGGGGTGAACAGGGTTGGCCTGAGACGCAGGGGATTCTCGTCAGAGAGGATTGACGCCATAGTTGAGGCCTACAGGATACTCTACAGGCAGGGGCTTTCGGTTGCGTCCGCGCTGGAAAGGCTGAGAGCCACATTCCCCGAAAACGAGGACATAGCCCACCTGATCAACTTCATAGCCAACAGCAAGAGAGGAATAGTCAGAAAATCAACCGCGGAAAGCGCGAGATGAATCCCCTGAGGGTGATACCCTATTCGGAGAGGGGTGCGAGCCTCAACATGGCGCTGGATTGGGTTCTCGTTCGGAATGTCCTGGAAGGGGCCGGCCCATGCTTGCGATTCTATGCCTTCAGGCCACCAGGGGTAACCATAGGCAAGTTTCAGAACGGGATCCCGCGTGGACTCAACGGCTACCCGTGCGCCAGGCGTCCAACGGGCGGCAGAGCGGTCCTGCACGATGGGGACCTGGTGTTCTCGCTCGCGGGCAGGCACACCGCTGGGCATTTCTCCGGCTCCGTCCTGGAAACCTACAGGAAAACAGCGGAGATACTCTCCGAAGCGGCCCGTCGCCTCGGTGTTCCGGTTGAGGTTGAAAGGGGGAACCCTCAGCCCTATCACGAGCTTTGCTTTCGCTCCACCTCAAGATACGAGATAACCCTTGAGGGCAAGAAGGTTGTTGGCATAGCACAGGCACGGGAACGGGATGTCTTTCTTGAGCAGGGTTCAATATACATACCGGTGGACAGGTGGCTCTACATGGAAGAGATAAAGAAGGTTTTTTCGGAAAAGGGTTTTGACATCACGGAGGAAGATTTCTCCCCTGATGAATTGAAAAGGGCCGAGGAGGCTCGGAAGGAGTTTGAGGTAAAATGAGGACTTTGGCGGTAATACCTGCAAGGTTTGGCTCCCAGCGTTTCCCGGGGAAACCATTGGTGAAGATACTGGACAAACCGATGATCCAGTGGGTGTGGGAAGCCGTGATGAAGGCCACAACCGTGAACAGCGCGGCAATAGCCACTGACGACGAGAGGATAGCCAGAACAGCCGTGGGCTTCGGCGCGAGGGTGATAATGACATCTCCGGATCATGTGTCCGGCTCGGATCGGGTCGCGGAGGTGGCAAGAAGGGCGCGTGTGGGTTTCATCGTCAACATCCAGGGCGACGAACCCCTGCTTGAACCCTCGGTCATAGACGCGGTCGTTGAGGCGCTTCACCGGGACTCGGAGGCAGACATAACCACGCCCGTCACCCAGATTGAGGAGGAGGAAGCCAGAAACCCTGACACGGTCAAGGTCGTGGTGGACAGGAAGGGGAAAGCCCTTTATTTCTCAAGGGCGCTGGTCCCCTACCCTGCCAGGCACCAGACGACCTTCCTCAGGCACATAGGCATATACGCGTTCAGGAAATACGCGCTTTTGAACTTCGTGAACCAGGGCCCGTCAACCCTGGAACGCATAGAGGGGCTTGAGCAGCTCCGGGCCCTTGAGATGGGCATGAAGATAAAGGCTGTGCAGGTAAAGTTCACCTCGCACTCGGTTGACAGGCCGGAGGATGTGCCGGTCGTTGAGAAACTCATGAGGGAAAAGGGGCTTGGGTAGGTTTTTCGCGGCTCGTTGTCTGCTTCTCTTCGCGTTGGCCTTCTCGTCATGCGCCCAGCAAGAGAGCTTCGTGTCCGTGAACTACACGGTGATGGGCACATCAGCGAGGGTGATAGTCCCCAGGGAAAAGAGGGCCCTGGCTGACTCGGCCTACGCCCAGATGCTCCTCGTTGATTCACTCATGAGCATATGGAAACCGGAATCCGAGCTGTCAAGGCTCAATTCAGTCGGAGCCATGAGACTCAGCCAGCCGACGCTGAGGTGCGTTGAAATTGCCCTCACCGCGGCAAGGGAAACCGGAGGCGCGTTTGATCCGACGGTTTGGCCGCTGGTCCACGCGTGGGGCTTTGATTCGGACAGCCCCCACGCGCCTGACCCGGAATCCCTTGAGGTTGCGCGGGAGCTCGTGGGCTGGCAAAAGGTCAGGATCGTAGGGGACAGCGTCGTGCTGGGGCCTGGCCAGTGCCTTGACCTGGGAGGGGTCGCGAAGGGTCTCGCGCTTGACCTCGCGAGGGCGAAGCTCCTTGAGCTGGGATGTTCCGGCTTCCTGATTGAGATAGGCGGGGACATGGTCTGCTTCGGCCAAAAGGGCACACAGCCC
>CBFGJU010000195.1:0-2720 GCA_965649155.1 Caldifarciminota bacterium
TTGATGATTCGTTCAAGTTCTACTTTGACCCTGGCGAGGAGGGCATCCTGGAATTGCTAAAGAACAACTGGGGCCTGGATAGCCTGGTCTGGGGCAGGACCGAGGAGCGCCTTTCCGCTCAAACCCTTTTTGATTACATACGGGAAAACGAGGGCGGGAACCTTGACCTGACGCTGAGCCAACTGCGCAGGATACAGGGAAACGACAGCTCGTCCGTCTGGATGTGCGATTACTACCTGGTCATAGAACCGCCGCCGGACGAAGGCTCATCCGTCGCGGAGGGCAGAGCCAGGTTCACCATGAAAAAACACCGTGATACGGGTTTCTGGTATATCGTCCGGTGGGAGGATTTTGGAGGCAGTTGAATGCTAATAAGGGCTTCAAATCTCACCACACCACACCCCGCCGGAGGATTTTGGAGACAGTTGGATGGGCCCAAACATACGAATACGCCTTACAATACCCTGCCACGGAAAAACTCTGGAGGAACATAAATGGATCCCAGGATACCTTTGTTGATAATGCTCGTTGTCGGGATGGCCATCGGGTTCGGAGGCATAATAGCCTCCATGTTCCTGGGGCCATCAATCCGTGAAGAAAAAAAGAACGAGCCATACGAGTGCGGGATAAAGCCCTTGGGAACCCCGCGGATAAAGTTCTCGGTCCGGTTTTTCGTCGTTGCCCTCCTGTTTCTGGCCTTTGATGTTGAGGTCGTCCTTCTGTTTCCGTGGGCAGTCCAGACCGAGAAGCTCGGGCTGTTTGGCCTCATTGAGGCCTTCGTGTTCATAGGGATACTGGTCTTTGGCTACATATACGCGTGGGGGAGAAAGGGACTGGAATGGAAGTGATTGAAAGACCGAACACCGAGGCAAGGGAGAGATTCCTGCGCGACCTTGAAGAGATAAAGATCCGCCTGAGCCCGGAGGAAGCCGAGGCCATAAGAAGGACCCTGGCGCAAAGGGTGCTCTTCACGACCGTGGAGAGAATGAGCCAGTGGGTTGTCAACTGGGCAAGGGGGAACTCGCTCTTCCCGTTGACCTTCGGCCTCGCGTGTTGCGCGATTGAACAGATGGCAACCGGCGGGCCGCGCTTTGACATGGCCCGTTTCGGGTACGAGGTCTTCAGGCCCTCACCGAGGCAGGCGGACCTCATAGTGATAGCCGGAACACTTACCAAGAAGATGGCTCCGGTCGTGCGCCAGCTCTGGGAGCAGATGGCGCAACCGAAGTGGTCAATAGCCATGGGCGCGTGCGCGTCCACAGGCGGGATGTATAACTCGTTTGCCGTGGTTCAGGGCGCCGACTGGATAATCCCCATAGATGTCTATGTGCCGGGCTGTCCTCCGAGGCCTGAGTCGCTCCTTTACGGATTCCTCAAGCTCGCGGCAAAGATACGCAAGGAGCAAGGGAGGGTCTATCCATGGATAAAATAGTCGCTCATAAAGACCGGGTAGCCCCCGGCGCCTCGCCGGGGGTAGCAAAGGGCGCCTCGCCGTGGGTAGCCCCCGGCGCCTCGCCAGGGGTAGCAAGGGTAACCGGAGGCAACCATGGATGATCTCATCAAGGCAATAAGGGAAAGGTTCGGCCCCTCGGTTCTGGACGCCCATCAGCGGCTCGGAGAGACGACGGTTATAGTAAAATCTGAAGCCATAAGGGATGTCATGCTATACCTGAGGGACACCGAAAGGTTTGAAATGCTGACAAGCCTCACCGCGGTTGACTGGCTCGGAAAGCGCGAACCCCGTTTTGAGGTCGTTTATCACCTGCACTCGTATTCGCGGAACCTGCGACTCAGGGTCAAGGCCCCGACCGATGGGGCGATAGACAGCGTGGTTGAGGTATGGCCTGGCGCGGGATACATGGAGCGTGAGACCTGGGAGATGTTCGGGATAGACTTCAGGGGCAACCCGGAGCTCAAGCATATCCTTCTCTGGGATGATTTTCCTGGCTGGCCGCTAAGGAAGGATTTCAACTGGCGAGAGGATGTTCCCCTGCCGGAGAACAGGTAGACTGACATGGAAAAGGAAATTCTCTTCAAGGATTCGGCCGGGGTTGAGACGGATGTCATAGAGCTCAACATGGGCCCACAGCACCCCGCAACACACGGGGTTCTCCGCATAAAGCTCTGGCTTGACGGCGAGACCGTTGTCAAGGCCAGGATCATGCCAGGTTACCTTCACAGGGGAACCGAGAAGATAGCCGAGCACAAGACCTTTCACCAGGTAATCCCATACACGGACAGGCTGGACTATCTGGCCCCCCTTACAAACAACCTGGCCTATGTCATGGCCGTGGAGAAGCTCCTGGGCCTGGAGGTGCCGGAGAGGGCAGAATACATCCGGACCATGCTCGCGGAGTTGACCAGGATAGAGAGCCACCTGGTCTGGTATGCCTCACACGCGATGGACCTCGGCGCGTGGACAGCATGGTTCTATGGGTTCCGAGAGCGCGAGAAGATATACGACCTCCTTGAGATACTCACGGGCCAGCGCATGAACAACTCCTACCTTAGGGTCGGGGGCGTAGCGGCTGATCTAACCCCGGAGTTCATAACAGGTCTGACCGACTTCATCGCCCACTTCAAGACAAAGGCCATGTCCGAACTGCACACCATGCTCACGGAAAACATCATCTGGAAGAAGAGGACACAAGGGGTCGGGCTCCTCACAAAAGAGGATGTCCTGGCCCTGTCCGCGACCGGACCGGTCGCGAGGGGCTCTG